>JAYEMD010000051.1:0-4698 GCA_034717895.1 Campylobacterota bacterium
GCACTATATGTTTTTCTTTTTGTACTCATCTTATTTATCCCTATTTTTTACTTATTTTATATTTTATTCTAACTTTTGGAATAAGAATATTAAACTAAGTGGTTTGTTTTTGTGGGGACATTATACTTATCTCTGTTATATCTGTAAAGTACCATGATGAAAAAGATCTTATGGGTAGGGTATACGAGTACTTTTTAAATGAGTTTGCAGATATAACAGGCGGTGAGTTTTATACTCCTACATCTGTAGTAAAAACTATTGTTGAGATGATAGAGCCATATAGTGGCAGAGTGTATGACCCTGCTTGTGGAAGCGGTGGTATGTTTATCCAGTCTGGAAAGTTTATCGAAGAGCACTCACAAACAATTGAGAATATCTCAATATACGGACAAGAGAGCAACCCTACAACTTGGCGGCTATGTAAAATGAACCTTGCCATAAGAGGATTAGATGGAAACTTAGGTGCTCATCATGCGGACAGTTTTCACGCAGACCAACATAAAAATCTAAATGCAGACTACGCTATGGCAAATCCCCCTTTTAATATCTCTGACTGGGGAGGTGAGAGAGTAAAAGATGACAGCAGATGGAAGTGGGGAATCCCACCCGTTGGTAATGCAAACTATGCTTGGCTATCACATATCCTTACACACTTAGGAAGCAGGGCAGGGATAGGTGGAGTTGTACTAGCAAACGGATCTCTAAGCTCAAATACTTCAAACGAAGGAAAAATAAGACGAGCTATGATAGAGGATGATAAGGTAGATGCAATAGTGGCACTTCCAGATAAGCTTTTTTACTCTACGGGTATCCCTGTATCTCTTTGGATACTGGCTCAAAATAAATCCCATGACAAATATAGAAACCGTAAAGGTGAGACACTTTTTATAGATGCAAGAAACCTTGGAGAGATGGTAACTAGGAAGCATAGGGAACTAAGTGATGAAGAGATAAAGGCTATCGCTGATACATATCATAACTATAGAAATATAGATGGGGAATATGAAGATATAAAAGGTTTTTGTAAAAAAGCAAATCTTGAAGAGATACAAAAGCATGACTATGTACTAACCCCTGGGCGATATGTGGGGATAGCTGCAGAGGAAGATGATGGGATACCATTTGAAGAGAAGATGGCAACACTATCAACTCAGTTAAAAGTACAGTTTGAAAAGTCAAATGAACTAGAAATTAAAATAAAAGAAAATCTTGCAGGATTAGGGTATGAGTTGTAATTTACCTAATGGTTGGGAAGAACTAGAATTATCTGAATTTATAAATTTTAATCCAAAAGAGACTATAAAAAAAGGTACGGTTTGTAAAAGTATTCCTATGGCTTGTTTAATGGAATTTTGTAAAAATATTTCTGAATATGAGGAAAAAGAGTTTAAAGGTGGTACAAAATTTAGGAATGGTGATACTTTATTTGCGAGAATAACACCTTGTTTAGAAAATGGTAAAACTGCTTTTGTAGATTTTTTAGATGAAGATGAAGTTGCTTTTGGTTCTACAGAATATATTGTTTTGAGAGAGAAAGAAAAAGTAAGTGATAAAGATTTTATATATTATCTTTCAATTTCTCCACAATTTAGAGAAATAGCAATTAAATCTATGACGGGTTCATCGGGAAGACAAAGAGTACAAAATGATGTATTATTTAGAGAAAATTTTATTTTACCATTAGATATAAATGAACAAAAACGAATAGCAGATATTTTATCTGCCTTTGATGATAAAATAGAGCTAAACAATCAGATGAACCAAACCTTGGAAGAGATGGCAACAGCACTTTTTAAAGAGTGGTTTGAAAACTTTAATTTTCCTAATAGTGATGGCAAAGCATATAAAGATAATGGTGGAGAGATGAAAGCAAGTGAACTTGGTGAGATTCCTATTGATTGGGGACTAAATAGTTTAGATAAGCTTAGTCAAACTATATCAAAAGGAACAACACCAAGAAAAAAAGATGTAGAGGGATTAAAAAATAGTATTGGGTTTTTAAAAGTAAAAGATATAAGTGATAGTGGAATTATAAATATTGGCTCTTTAGAAAAAATACCAAAAGAGGTACATGAAAAACAATTAAAAAGGTCAATACTTAAAGTTGATGATATTTTGATATCTATTGCAGGTACTATAGGAAGAGTTTCTATTGTTCCAAATGAATTAGAAAACTCAAATTGTAATCAAGCAATAGCATTTATACGGCTCAAAGATAAAGAGAAATATAAAAAATATATTTATCAATGGATAAGAACATCAACTATTCAAAATCAAATAGAATCAAGTATAGTTCAAGGTGTACAAGCAAATGTAAGTTTGACAACTCTTAGTAATTTACAAGTAATTATACCTGATGATATAACAATGGATAGGTTTAATGATACTTTTAGCCCTATATTTGAACAAATCCAACAAAATCAACAACAAAACCAAACCCTAAAAAAACAAAGAGATACACTTCTACCAAAACTCCTCAGTGGGGAGATAAGGGTTTAATATGGCTGAGATACAATGTTTAGAAGATTATTTAAGAAGTATTAAAAAACAGATAGAGGAGTTGCCCTCAGATAATCAATATACTAATTATTTTAGAGGACAGAGTAATGCAAACTGGGATTTAGTTCCTAGTGTATTTAGAGATCATCTTTTTAATGAACATAATCTTTATCATGAGATGGAGAGAAATCTGTATCATGAGATGTCAAAATTAACTTCTATTATCGATAAACTTGTATATATGCAACATCAAGGGTTACCTACAAGATTACTTGATATAACTAAAAACTCTTTAGTTGCTTTATATTTTGCTTGTATCACTCATCAACAGTGTGAAAAAGAGTGTGTATATGATGACAAAGGAAATTGTAAAAAGTGTAGTGATGGTGCAGTTTATATTTTTAGTGAGTTAGGAAATTATGATAAAAAAGAGGTAGATATTATATCATTACTTTCAAAGATAAAATATGATTTTGGTTTCACCGATCTTCTTCAACTTATAAAAGAAGAGTTAAATATTGGAGTAATAAAAAAAGAATTAGAGGCTATTTTAAATAAAGAGTTTGTTTTAGTTAAAAGCAATAAGAATAATAATCGAGTTATAAAGCAAGATGGGGATTTTTTTATTTTTTCAAACAAAGGTTACTATGAAAAGAAATTACAATTTGATGTAAAAAAAGATGAAAATAAAATAGTAATTCCAAGTGCTTATAAAGCAATTTTACTTGAAGAACTTGATCAAATAGGTATCAATAGATATAGTTTATTTCCAGAACCTGAACACTTGGCAAAATATTTAAAACATAATCATAAAGATAATGAAAGTGAAAAAGAGAAGATAGTATCTTTTGAAGAAGTAAAAGATGAACTAGAAGATAAAAAAGATGCTAAAACAAAAGTAGTTGAGTATTTAAATGAGAATCATCCTCATAGTAAACAGATATATGAATTTGTATTAAATAATGATTTGTCTAGAAAGAAAACTAGAGAAGAACTTTCAAGAATAGGATATGAAGAGATAGGAATATTTGATATGGATAAACTTGATAGGTTTATTGATAGTTTAAATATTCCAAAGAATATTAATGATTTAGGGCTTTGGTAGTCACATGAAAAATATAGATTTAAATTTAACCTTAGACCTACGGGTCACTAGCCCAAAGGTCAGGAATATTAAAGTTAATGTAAGTTATACTTACACTAACACACCCCCTCCACCTCTCTGCGATGTGCCAACGAAGGGGTTTTCGATATGACAAACCTCCAAGAACAACTTCAAGATATAAAAAATCAACAAAACTCTTACAATAAAGCTTTTAAAACTTATGAAGAGCAAATAGATATATTAAAACAAAGAAAACTGAATATATCAAATGAATCTTATGCTTTATCAAAACTACAACATATAAACTACTATAGACTAAGTGCTTACTTTTTGCCTTTTCAACATCCAAAAAATGGGGATAAAAAAGATATATTTTTAGAGGAAAAATCTTTTGAAGATATTATCCAGCTTTACTATTTTGATAGTGAGCTTCGAAAGATAATCTTTGAAGCTATTGAGAGTATAGAAGTTTATTTTAGAACTCAGATCACTTACTCTCATGCTTCAAGGTATGAGACTTTTGGATATTTGAAAAAAGAGAATTTTCAAACAAGCCAAGAGTTTTTTGATAAGGTTATGGAAAATCTAGAAAGTGAGACAAAGCGGTCTGAAGAGCTTTTTATAAAGCACTTTCAAGATAGATATCAAACCTCAGATCTGCCTATATGGGCTGTGGTGGAGGTGGTCTCTTTTGGGACTATATCAAAGCTGTATGCTATATTAAAAACCCAAGAGCAAAAAGAGGTTATAAAGAACCTAAAGGGTATAAATAACAATGTATTTAAAAACTGGCTTCACGGTTTATCGGTACTTAGAAATATATGTGCACACCATAGCAGACTTTGGAATAAAACATTAGGTGTTAAGTTTGAGATACCAAGAAAACTTGATCAGTTTAAGAGTATCAAAAAAACTATCTATGATAAAGAGAAAGAAGAAGATATAGAGATAAATCTAAACGATAAGATATTTTTTGCATTAAGTGTGATAGAGTATATATTAACATCTATAGGTGAAGATGAGATTGATTTTAAATTGAAGATAAAAGCATTATTGGCAAAATATCCAAAAGTAGATATAAAAAGTATGGGATT
>JAYEMD010000052.1:0-4693 GCA_034717895.1 Campylobacterota bacterium
ATAAAGGTTAATTTTTAATAAATAGTATAAGGTAGTTATATCTCAACCTTAAAACTCTTTTTTACAAAATTTAAGCAACACTAAATCTATCTCATTCATATTAAATAACCTTTCTATACTTCTGCTTCGGACTTCTAGGACTATTAGGTTCTTTCATCTGGATATATCCTAACTCTAATGCAGGATTTAAATAGTTTTTTCTAAAAGTTGCTTTATGTTTTAATTCAAGCTTTTCCATCATCTCATTTACACTTAACCATTCATCATTTAGTATATCAAGTAGTTTTTTTACTTGGTCGCTTACTTGATCGCTCACTTGGTCGTTTTGTTCAAGTGCCAATAAAATTGTTTCTAACATAAACTCAATAAAAGGTGTTGATTCACCTAATGTACCTGAATCTTCCAAAGCCTTATAATACTCTTTTTGTCTATCTCTTACTAAACTTTCTATTGGAATAAATGAAAAAATGCTCTTGTATTGATATAAAATTAAACTCTGCCAAAATCTACCAATCCTTCCATTCCCATCAACAAAAGGGTGGATAAACTCAAACTCATAATGAAATACACTGCTTACGATTAAAGGATGTTCCTTTGTATTACTTAACCATTCAAAAAGCTCACACATAAGTTTATTTACCAGTTCAGCTTGTGGTGCTATATGTGTAACTCCATCTTTTCCACCTACCCCTACATTGGATACTCTGTATTTACCTGCATTATTTAAAAGATTTTGCATAAGTAGTTTATGAGCTTTTAATAAATTTTCCTCTTTTTGATAGTCCAACTTTTCTAAATTATCATAGAGTTCAACCGCCCCTTTAACCTCTTCTATCTCTTTATAAGTACCAAGTACACTTTTACCATCTAAAAATGCAGTGATCTGTTTTTCATCAAGTGTATTTCCCTCAATTTGTAAAGTACCTGTTAGTGTTTTGATTCTATTTTTTTTTCGAATCATTAATGATTTTTTACTAAAAGACTTCATCTCTCCTAGTTTTTCACTAATCTGAGCAACCAAAGATAGTATTGTTGAAGTGATAGTATAAGGTGGTTTATATCCCATATTTAAAACTCTTTTTCTTTTTTAGTAGTGAAAATTATTATATCAAACCCCATAAAAAAAGGCAAGGTAAAAACCTTGCCTTTAAAGTATGTAAAATAGCTGCTCTACTTCACATCACGTCTGTTTTTTACAATAACCTTCATAATAGCAGGCACCAAAAAGAAGTCTGCCAATACGGCTATGATGATTGCAATTCCCGTTAATAATCCAAAGTTAAATATATTTGACATAGATGCCCCCATAAACACAAAAAAACCAAAGGATAGAACTATTGTAGTTACAACCATAGCACGACCTGTCGTAAGAAGTGTTTGTCTTACTGCTTTATCTATATCATTATAAGCCAGCTCATATTTTCTAAAGTTATGCATAAAGTGTACCGTGTCATCAACTGCTAGTCCTATGGCAATTGCACCTATAAGCATTGTAAACATATCTAAAGGCATATCAAATATCACCATGATAGTTGTCATAATTAGAATTGGTGAGATATTCGGTATCATAGATATAAGACCTATTTTGATATTTCCTATTAGAATAAGCATCATTATTGTTATAAGTACTATTGCAAGAGCATAGCTTAGGGCACTGCTTTTCATAGCTGCTTCCATAATTCTTGAAAGCATATTAGAGATACCTGTTACTGTTACTTCTACATTCTCTTTAAAGTGTGTATCTATTTTTAAATTTATCTCTTTTAAAAGTACCATATAGTCTATTGCATCTATATATGGAAGTTTTACGGTTATTCTGGCTTTACTAAACCCACTGTCTACAAAATCTTCCAAGTCGTCACTACCCGAGTTTTCAAATAATAGAAGCTCTTGGGCTATGATATTTTTATCCTGAGGGATGATATAGGCTTCCTCTTTATTCTCATTTAGAGCTTTATTTGTCTCTTTTATAATATCAACTACACTTAAAGTTTTACCTACAAAATATTTATCGTTTTTTATAGTAAGTATATCTTTTGAGAAGTTATCTATGGCATTTAAAACTTGAGGTTCATAAAGTCCGTTCTCTTTTTTTGTATCCACAACTATCTCTAGGGTTACAGAACCTTTCATATTTTCATCTATCATTTGGGTTGCAAGTCTTACTTGATGATCTTTGGCAAACCAGTCTATAGGTTTGTGTGAAAATCTAAGCTGTGAAGCAATTGTAAGAGATATTAGAATAATAACTGTAGTTAGGACTATGATCTTTTTTGGATGAGTTACACTTATATGAGCAGTTTTTATAAGAAGTTTATCCATAAGAGTTAAAACCTCTTTATTATCCTCTATAACTATATCTTTGGGTTTGATTCTTAAAAGTGAAAGCATAGCAGGTAAGAATACCAGTGTATAAAGAAGCCCCACAACTATACCGGAACTTGCAAATTTTCCAAGGTCGGCTATAGGTGCAACCTCTGAAAAAGAGAAGGACCAAAGCCCCGCAGCAGTTGTAAGTGAAGTCATAACAATAGCCAGACCGCTATGCCCCATAGCGTATCTTAAAGAGGCTTTTTTATCTTTGTTTATATTAAACTCTTTGTAAAATATTGCCAAAAGGTGGATACTTGCCCCAACAGTAACAGCCAGTAAAAATGATGGCACTATTTGAGTTACTACAGTAATAGGTGCTTTAAATACAGCCATAAGTGAAAGTGTTGAGATAATTGTAAATATAACAGTTACCAAAGGAAGTAGTACTCCCGATACTCTTCTAAACATAAGTGCTAAAAGTATAGCCATCACTAAAAGGACAAATTTTATAAACTTTTGCATATCACTTTGCATTGAGCCTTTTAGTTCTGCATTTATCACAGCAGTTCCTGAAACTAGTATTTGAAAATCTTCAGCTTGATAGTTTGCTGCTATCTCTTTTGTTTTAGCTACAAGTTGATTGTTTTCCCAGTCACTTAAAAACTCTTTTTCCTCTTTTGAAGCCTGTTTTTCTTCTGCAAACTCATCATCTTCCGCAAACTCATCTTCATACTCTTTTACGGGTATTGGATTGCCGTTTTTATCCAGTGAAGTGTATGTTTGAGTATCTATGATAATTGTTGTGATAGTCCCTTTTTCATCTATAAGAAGATCTTTAAAAAGCGGGTTGTTTTGTGTCAAATGTTTTTTAAACTCTAAAGCTTTTTTATCTTTTGGAAGCTCTTCAAAAAGATCATCAACAATAAGTGAGTCAATAGTTCCTCTTGTATTTCTTGCATTTATCAATGAGTTTACATCTTCTATATATGGAAGATTGTTTTCTAAATCTTTATGTAGTTTATTTAGTTTTTGTAAAAAATCTATAGTGAAAATATTATCACTTTTAATAGCTAAAAGCACTTTTTCATCTCGTCCAAACTACTCTTTAAACTTATCGTACTCTATTCGAAGCTGATCAGATTCATGTAGAAACCCTTCTGTTGAAGTATCAACCGTAAGGTGTTTCATCTGCATAGCAAATAACACCACAACGATCCCCACCCCTATAAGTACTTTTATACTGTTGTCGTATACATAGTCGCTCAATCTTTCAAATTTATGTTCAACTTTATGTTTCCAGTTCAATCATGACCCTTTTTTATTTTATTAAGGAATTATATTAGAATAGTATTAGTAAACTATTAATGATATTTTACTCCCTTAATAATAGTATTTGATATAGGTCAAAGTAATTATTCAGGGCACCTCTATTTCTAAATAATACTAATATAGACTAAAAATTTAAACTATTTTAAATATAGCTTCTAAGAAAAGGGAAGCGTTATTTTAAACTGTGCCCCTGTATGGGTTTCATTGTTATATTCGTAGGTTTTATTAGACACTTCTATATATCCACCCATACCGTTTACAATTAGATCATGTGTCATATTAAGCCCAAGACCGGTTCCTTGACTATCCTCTTTTGTTGTAAAATAGGGATCAAAGATCTTAGGTAAAATATGCTCCGGTATTCCACCTGCATTGTCTTGCAGTGTTATGACAGCATTTTTACCTTCACTATATGTACTTATTAAAAAATATCGTTTTGTTTTAATACTTTTAAATTCATCTTTAGAGTTGTTGAATATATTTATAAAGCATTGAATCAATTCATTTGGATATCCAAAGATAGTTATATCCTCTTTTAGATCAACTTCCAGATGTATCTGTGTACTTTTAATAGCTCCCTCTACAAGATGTAAAAAACTATTTATATCATTTGATAAATCAAATCTTATCTGCTTTCTATCACCTTTTATAAAGTTTCTAAAATCATCTATTGTTTTTGAAAGGTATTGTGCATTGTCGTTGATATTGTTACATGTCTCAACAAATATATCATCTGATAATGCACCATACTCTTTTTGTACTAATAATCCAGTGGCACTTGAAGATATAACAGACAAAGGCTGTCTCCACTGATGTGCAATATTTCCAATCATCTCACCCATTGATACATGATGAGCTTGATTTGCAATGATCTGATCTTGTTTCATCACTGCATCATTTAGCTTTTCTTTATCTGTTATATCTTTTATATAACTCAACTTTCGGACGTTTTTCAAGTAAAAAAGTAGCTATTTAACCCCATAAATACTGACTTTTAGGTATAATTCTTTACCACAAAAACTAATTAAAAAGAGTATTTATGAGTTATAAG
>JAYEMD010000053.1:0-20579 GCA_034717895.1 Campylobacterota bacterium
GCACTATATGTTTTTCTTTTTGTACTCATCTTATTTATCCCTATTTTTTACTTATTTTATATTTTATTCTAACTTTTGGAATAAGAATATTAAACTAAGTGGTTTGTTTTTGTGGGGACATTATAAAAATTATCGGCAATATATAAACTAACTAATATTCAATTACCATCTTTTATTTGTTTTATGCATTATGATGATGATTATATTTTACAAAAAATCTTTTTAGTACATATTAATAAAGAAATCATTTCTAATATCTTAAAAAAAGTTAGAGAATGTGAACAAAAGAGCAAAGACGTTAATAAGTCACGCATATCAATAAAATATGATGAATCAAATGCATTAACCAGTACAACTGACAAAAGTGTTAAAGATAAAATAAAAGACTTTATTCCTTATGGTATGAGTGACTATATCAATAAGAAAGATGAAATACTAAAAAATATTGGTTTTGAAAAATATTCTATACGTTTTAATATTGAGTTTGAATCAAATATTACTCAAAATGATTTAATTGATTTTAGTTTAGGTATAAAACCAATAGCGATTAAAAAGATTGATAATATAATGGAAACTAGATTTAGCATAGAGCTACCTTCTAAAATCAAAGAGTTTGAGGATGCAAAAAATATAAAAATGCTCATAAAGCATAATAAACCGAAAGCTAAATTATTCATTAAAGAAAACTGCTTTAGTAATCCATTGATATTTGAATTATATTCAACCATAACAAATGTTTGTTTAATTGATAAAAATATCATGTTATTAGAAAATGATTTACTAAGCTTTAAAATTGATTTTGATGAAGCTAATCACGAAATCAATATAAGCTATGAATATGATAAAAAATATAATTTTAAAGAATTATTTAATATATTTGAGTTAATTAATTTAGCAAATAAAACAAAAGGACAATTATTTTTTGAATTATATATTGGTGACATTATTGACAAAAAACCAATACAGATTTCCTTTAATAATAATGAAATAGAACTACATTTATATTCAATTTTTAATAAATTTTCTAAAATTCTTCATTGTATAGAAATATCTGACGAAATAAAAATTACAATACAAGATATAGACAATATCAAAGAACAAATACAAAATATATATGATTTATTGTTTTTAGATTTAGAAAAAATAAATATAAACTATGAATTAAAAACCTATAAGAATAGTAACAATACTAAAGAAGCTTTGATTGTACCGGTTTCTATTATAGTAGACAAATATATCATTGGTACAGTACTAATTTTAACTGGAGATATAATATACGATGAAAGTAATCAATATAAGTTAATAATCAAAAGTAGAAAAAATATACATAATTTTAAAATAGAAGAAAAAGAATTTAATTTTGAACTTTTAAAAGATATAGTTTATAAAAGTTATGACTATTGTAATGAAGAAAAAAAACAGATATTACCTGTAATATTTACAAAATATGTAGTATCAAATGACATGATTTTAAATGTTATAAATTCAATATCTGGATATTTTAATATAGATAGCAAGAATCATCAATAAAGATGGAAAATATCTGAAAAAGACAGTTGTTGTACGCCATACCTACATAATGGTTAACTTCAAAACTTAAGCAAAATTCACTTAAGTTTTGATATAATTTAGTAAATTTACAATAAGGATTTTATAATGCAAACATTAACTGTAAATATTCAGGATAACTTTGTACAAGAGTTTTTGACTATAATTGATCGTTATAAAGATAAAGTTCAACTTCAAAAAGATAAAAATTTAGAACAAGATCCATATTTTTATGAAAGACAAAAACAATTAGAGCAAGACTTACAAGAAGTTGAAAGTGGAACAGCTGAAATGATTTCACATAATGACTTATGGAGTAATATAAATAATCATTTAAAAACACTAAACTAAATGCAAATTAGTTATAAAAAAACTTTTGAAAATCAATTAATACAAATTGTAAACTACATAGCAAAAGATAAAGCTGAAGCAAGTATAAATTTTGCTAATGAACTTGAAGAATTGATATTTTTAATCCCAGATAATCCATTTAAATATAAACCATCAATATATTTTAAAAATGAAAATATAAGAGATATGACATATAAAGGCTATACTATAAATTATAAAGTAAATTTTGAAAAAGACTTAATTGAAGTTTTAAGAATATTTAATAGAAATAAACCATCATAGTAATAGCAGATACAACAAATCAGAGGAACTAACAAGGTTACACTTGCAATAATTTGACTTTTTATTTTACAGGTAAATGTTAATTAAGTTTCAAAAACCTCTGAAATGATACCATCTTGTAGTTCACTTCAGTCGTTAGATGTAAATAGTTTATTAAAATTTTATAGGAGAAGTATTGGACTCAGAATTAATTATACCAACAGAAATTCCTTGGGATATAATAAAAGGTAAAGAACTAGAAGAACTATTGTACTGGCTTTTTGATGAAATGGGTGCTAAAGATATTGAATGGCGAATAGGAGGTCAAGGTAATGGTGCCTCAGATGGAGGAAGGGATTTAGAATTATCATTTTATGTATCTTCACCTGATGGTGAATTAACAAAACAAAAATGGTGGATAGAAGCTAAAGGAAGAACATCTACAGTAGAACCATCTGAAGTACACAGTGCATTATTTAATATATGTAATAAACAAGATGTGGATGTTATAGTAATAGCAACAAATTCAAACTTTTCTAATCCAACAAGAGATTGGGTTAAGGAATGGCAATCAAATAATCCTAAAACAAAAGTTAAACTTTGGGAACGCACTGAATTAGAAAACTTATGTTCTAAAAATCCATTATCAATAATAAGACTATATTCAAAAGCTCTTAGTTTACAAGGCCAATTAGAAGTTATTAGAACTAAGTTTTGGAACTATTCAACTTTATCTGATAAGCCAACACTAATAAAATTATGGCAAAACCGTAGTGAATTTAGAATATCACCGCAATCCTTACTTGCACTGACTACCTCAGAGATAAACAATGGAAATATCAACCAGAGGTCATGGTGTATGTTTGCTGATAATGAGTTATTAATAGAAACATTATCAAATGGACTTATAAACTTTTTATACTTGATTTTTAGAGCAAATGAGGCTGGTAGAAAACAAGAACCTATTATAAAATCATTTTCATATTTAATCCTAATATGCTGTAAAAAAGTAGGTAAACATGAAACAACTAATATATTAACAAATATATGGAATACTACAGATAGAGAGTATCCAAGAGAAATACAAACAATGATTTTAGAGCCTATTATTAATCAATTACAAATAGAATTATCAGATGTTTGTATCAATGATTGCAATAGAGTGCCACAAGATAAAATAGAATTATCAGAAGATGAAGTTGAACAATATTGGTTTAGAACAAAATTTCAAGAAAATATAATTGAAGAAAAAAAAGATATATTACGTATTGAGACACATACAGAACCATGTAAAATTGGATTTACATTATCACTTGAAAATGGTTGTCCATTAGTCAGAGATGATGAAGCACATCATAATTTAAAAAGTTTTATAGAAACAATTTCAGATGTAATAGACTTTAGAAGCAATCAACATGAAAACATCTAACAAAAACGAGGAGACCAATAATTTTCCCGCTAGGGTAAATTATTGCTCACGACTAACGTTATCATAAAAAACAACTTGACATATCTCTCTAATTACAATAAAATACATTGTATATATAAAATAAAGGTAATCAATAGTGATTAAAAATAAAAGTATACGATATAGTCTTGAAAAAAACGAACTTTTAAAGAGTCAGCGAGATGTTAGTTTCGAAGATGTAATATTGGCACTTGAAAGTGGTAATCTATTGGATGATATTGAACATCCAAATAAAGAAAAATATCCCAATCAAAATATTTTTATTATTTTGATTGAAATTAAAAACTATGTTTACTTAGTTCCATATGTTGAAGATGATACATCAATATTTTTAAAAACAATTATTCCATCAAGACAAATGAACAAAAAATATAACAAAGGAGTCTCAAAATGACAAATTTAGATGAATACGAACAAGATATTTTACAAAGTGTTGAAAATGGAGAATGGGAAAGTAAAAAAAATATTGATGAAAGACTATTAGAACTACAGTCTTATATCAAACATCAAAAGAAAAAAGCAATATCTATAAGAGTTAATGAAAATGATATTTATGAACTTAAGAAGAAAGCTTTAGAAAATGGTATACCCTATCAGAATCTTATCCAAGTTTTGATACATCAATTTGCATCAAATAAAATACATTTAAATATGTAGATATGATAACATGGAGTGAAACGGAATCCACACTTGCAAAATCCTAGCACCGAATAGGTAAACCTATTGGTAAAGTCAACCGTTATATATTAAAGAAATAAAAAAAGGCAAGATTTAAATATCTTGCCCTTTTTCTTTTTCTTTTCTTTTGGAACGCATGATCGCAGATGCAAGTTTTCTCATATCTTCAGTAGTATCAAGCTCATCCATTATCTCTAAACCAAGTAGAGTTTCAAGACAATCTTCAAGTGTAACAATACCTTCTGTTTGATCATAACTGTCAGTTACAATAAGCATATGTCCTTTTGCTTTTGTAAAACTGCTTAAAGCTTTAAGAACAGGTATATTTTCATTGATACTTTCAACTTTGCTCATTATCTCTTCTATTGTAACATCAGGATTTTTAATAGCGTGCTTAAAGATCTTTTTTGTAAGTACCATACCTACAATATTATCAATAGATTCATCATAAACAGGTACTCTTGAAAACTTATATGTTCTTTTATCCTCAAGAAGATCTTTTATAAGCGTCTCTTTTTGTACAGCAAACACAACACTTCTTGGAGTTAAAATATCTTTTATCTTTTTATTCTTTAAAGTTAGAGTGTTCTCAATTATATCTGATTCCATATCATTTATAACACCATCCTCTTCACTTAAAAGTGCCGTATGTATAAGTTCTTCTCTTGAAACCGTATCCATATCACCTTTTTTATTGATCTTTCTTGTTACAAACATTGTAACTACAATAATAGGGTATGTGATAAAAATAAATACCTTAATAAATCTTGCCGCTGCGGGAGCTAACTCTTTCCAATAAACCGCACCTATTGTTTTTGGTATAATCTCCGCAAAGAAAAGAATACTAAATGTCAAAGCAATAGATATAAATAATATAAGGTTACTATCATTATCAAAGACTATTTGAGCCTGTACACCTATAGCTGTTGCCCCTAGTGTATTTGCAAAAGTATTTAGAATAAGTATAGAGGAGATAGATTTATCTACATCTTTTTTTAACTCTTTAAGTAAAGAGCCGGCTTTTGGATTTACCTGTTCCAAAACAGAGATATATGAAACATTAGTTGATAATAGTATCGATTCTAAAATAGAACATAAAAAAGATACACCGACAACAAAAACAAATAAAAAGATCAAATATTCCATATACTATATTCTCTCTTCTTTACTTGCAGATTTTACTAAACAATGGGGGGATGAACTATCCAACGATTTCTCCTAAGAATTTTAATATATTTATTATACCGAATTTTCAGTTACATTTACTGAAACTTTTCTTAATGGATATTAAAATACTTTTCCTATAGAACTAATCACCTTTCCAAGAACATCAATTTTATCTTTGGCGGCTATCTGTACGGGATACTCTTTATTATCGGAGATAATATCTAAACTACCGTCAACTCTCCTTTGTATCCTTTTTACAAAAAGTCCATTCTCATTTACAAAAGCATAAATTCCGTCTTTTAAAACATCACTTTTTGTTTTGTCTATAAATATGATATTTCCATTGTTTAAAGTGGGTTCCATACTGTCCCCGGTAACATTAATAGCCTCAATATTTTTTATATTATTGTTACCGCCTACCATATCTACAAAAAAATCAGGTAATTCTAATTTTTCATAATGCTCTTCAGAGTCGTATGCCCCACCCCCTGCACTTACATTAATAGTTGGATAATATTTTATCCAGTATTTATCCGTACTATCTATTAAACTGCTTGGATCTTGTCCGTACAACATCCAGTTTATAGATATTTTTTTCAAAGCACAAAAATCCAAGATACTAGAAAAGGGTATACTATTTCTTTTTTTCATGGTTGCAAAATTTACACTTGTTATATCTAAAGCGTTAGCTATATCTTTATCAAAAATCTTTTTATCACTCTTCTCACTAGAAAGTACATCTCTTAATTTTTCAATTATCTCATTTATATTTAACATAAAAAACCCCCATATTGAAATTATCAATAAAATAATATCACAAAAAATATAATTATACAATATAAAAGATTGCAATATGCAATCTTTTATAGTTTTATTCTTTTTTTATGCAATAATTTATCAATTATATCAAAAGGATAAAAAATGAACAATAAAACAAATAGATTATATGACAAAATTGATAATATCATATATAAAATCGCAGAATTAATACTATAAGAGATTAGAAGCGTGTATCTTTTTTGTAAAATTTTAAATTTTTATACCAAACAAAACCAATTAAATATTTACTAAAGCAATTTTTATATAAAATTAGGAAATTTTAATTATTGGCAACAAGCTGATATAAAATGGAGTAAATTATGGAAGAAGTAAACTTAGTTTCTGAAGCACTGAAGTTTATGGTTTTAGGTATGGGGATTGTTTTTTTATTCCTTATTGTAATGGTCTTTGCTTTGCAACTGCAAGCTAAGCTTATTGCAAAGTTTTTTCCTGAAAAACCAAAAGATGTTTCTAACGAATGGAAACCACAGAATACAACTGAGTCGGAAGACAAATCTACAATAGCGGCTATTACTGCTGCAATAATACATCACAATAATCAAAAAGGTTAATTATAATGTCAAAAAAATATATTGATATAATGGATACTACTTTTAGAGACGGATTTCAATCTGTTTTTGGCGGTAGAGTTCTTATGGAAGATTTCTTTCCAGCTGTTGAAGCAGCAAAAGAAGCTGGTATTACACACTTTGAATTTGGTGGTGGAGCAAGATTCCAATCACTTTTCTTCTATTTGCAGGAAAATGCATTTGAGATGATGGATAAATTCAGATCTATTGTAGGTCCTGAAGCAAATCTTCAAACACTTTCAAGAGGTATCAATACGGTAATGTTAGATACAGGTAGTAGAGAATTAGTTGATCTTCATGCAAAAATGTTTGCAAAGCACGGTACCACAACAATAAGAAATTTTGATGCACTTAACGATGTACAAAATCTTGAGTATTCTGCACAATGTATTAAAAATCATGGACTAAAACATGAAGCTGTTGTTACGATGATGGATCTACCTCCCGGATGTGAAGGTGCTCATGATGTTGCATTCTATGAAAAAACATTAAGAGAGATCCTTGACACTGGTTTGCCGTATGATTCTATCTGTTTTAAAGATGCAAGCGGTACAGCTAATCCTAACAAAGTTTTTGAAACAATTAAAATGGCAAGAAGACTTTTAGGAGAAGATACTCATATCAGATTACATACACATGAAACTGCCGGTGTATCTGTATCATCTTACTTAGCTGCACTTGAAGCCGGTGCTGACGGTATTGATTGCGCCGCTGCTCCCGTAAGTGGAGGTACTTCTCAACCTGATATTTTGACAATGTTACATGCAACCAAGGGAACTAAATATGACCTTGGTGGATTAACAACAAAAAAAGTACTTACATATCAAGAAACATTAAAAGATTGCTTAAAAGACTACTTTATGCCGCCGGAGGCTACACAAGTAAGTCCGCTTATTCCATTCTCACCTATGCCAGGTGGAGCACTAACCGCAAATACTCAGATGATGAGAGATAACGGAACACTTGATAAGTTTGGTGAAGTTATAAAAGCGATGCAAGAGGTTGTTGAAAAAGGCGGTTACGGTACTTCTGTTACACCTGTATCACAATTCTACTGGCAGCAAGCATATGCAAATGTTAATTTCGGTCCATGGAAGCAAATAGCTCCCGGATACGGGAAGATGGTACTTGGATACTTCGGTAAAACTCCCGTTGAACCGGATGCGGAGATTGTAAAACTTGCTTCCGAGAAATTAAAACTTGAACCAACTAAAGAAAATCCACTGGATATAGCAGATAAAGATGTTAAAAAATCAATCGCTGCATGGAAAGAAAGATTAGAGATCGAGGGTCTTGAAACAACTGAAGAAAATATCTTTATCGCAGCAGCTTGTGATGAAAAAGGTATTGCATTCTTAAAAGGCGATTCACCGCTTAACGTGAGAAAAATTGAAGATTGTGAAAATATCGCATGTGAAACTAAAGGAGATAATAAAATGGCAGATGGAAATTATACAGTAGTAGTAGACGGGAAGAAATTCAGTGTACAGGTTGCAGAAGGTAATGCAGATATTCAAGTTGTAGCACCGGCAGCCCAAGAAGCACCTGCACAAGCAGCACCTGCAGCGGCACCAACAGGAGCCGGTACAGAGGTTGGAGCAACTGTAAACGGTAATGTATGGAAAATATTAGTTAATGTTGGTGACAAAGTTGAAAAAGGTCAAGTTGTATCAATCCTTGAAGCTATGAAAATGGAAATAGATATTGAATCTCCATGTGCCGGAACAGTTACATCTGTTGCTGTTAAGCCTAATGATGCAGTCGAAGAGGGACAAACTATAGTAGTTATTGGATAACTACTATTAAGTATTGGAGTAAAATATGAATAAAAAACTTATCTCTGTAATTTTTCTAATGTTCATTTCACTATTTAGCGTAACTAACCTTTACGCAGCTGGTGGACATAGTGTTGAAGAAACGGAGCAAAAAGAGTATCAATCTAAATCTCTTGGTGAACTTGTAACTTCATTTTATGAAACTACGGGTATCAATGCCTTAATAAATCCTAGTGATGACGTAATGACAGCAGAACCAAATCCTGATGATATAAGACCTATGACCACTTTTGAGCAAACATGGGGTAGACTTATAATGTTTATCATCGTATTTATCCTGTTCTATTTAGCCATTGCAAAAGGATTTGAACCCTTACTGTTATTGCCAATAGCATTTGGTGGTCTTTTAGCCAATGTTCCACTTGCTAATATGGGTGGAGAGCACGGTATGCTTGGTATTATATATAACATGGGTATTGCCAATGAATTCTTCCCCTTATTGATTTTTATGGGTGTTGGAGCAATGACAGACTTTGGTCCACTGTTGGCAAACCCTAGAATGGCACTACTAGGCGGTGCTGCACAATTTGGTATATTCGGTTCACTTGTTGGTGCTGCGGCATTAGGATTTAGTCTTCAAGAAGCATCTGCTATTTCGATTATCGGAGGTGCTGATGGACCTACGTCAATATTTATTGCAAATAGACTGGCACCGGAACTACTTGGAGCAATTGCAGTTGCCGCATACTCGTATATGGCACTTGTACCTGTTATTCAGCCTCCTATTATGAAGGCGCTTACAACAGAAGAGGAGAGAAAAATAAGAATGCCTCAACTTAGAAAAGTTCATCCTTTAGAAAAACTTTTCTTGCCTATATTAATTGTTATGATGGCTATATTGATATTACCTGAATCAGTTCCGCTAATCGGTGCTTTTGCATTAGGTAACTTTGCAAAACAATCTGGTGTGGTTGATAGGTTAAGTGATACAATGCAAAATTCACTAATTAATATAGTTACAATTTTCTTAGGTCTTGGTGTTGGTTCTAAATTAGCAGCAGATAAATTCTTGGTATTAGATACTATGGGGATTATGGTAATAGGTCTTATTGCATTCTCTGTCGGTACTGCTGCTGGTGTATTGATGGCTAAATTCATGAATAAAGTAAGTCCAAAAGATAAGCAGATTAATCCGCTTGTAGGTGCAGCAGGTGTTTCTGCCGTACCTATGGCTGCTAGAGTTGTAAGTAAAGTTGGTCAGGAATATGACAAATCAAATGTATTGTTAATGCATGCGATGGGTCCAAATGTTGCGGGTGTAATCGGTTCTGCTGTTGCAGCAGGTGTATTATTATCTATATTTAAATAAAAAATTAGGAAAATTTAATTATGTCAGATATCAAAAACTCAATTGATCTAGAAAATGTAGGTACGATTTACAGAAATCTTGACCTTGATACTTTAATAGATCATGCGGTTGAAAATGAAGGAGCTGCTATCAGCTCAACAGGTGCTCTAATGATAGATACAGGGATCTTCACAGGGAGAAGCCCTAAGGATAAGTACTTTGTTGATGCTGATCCATCAAACAAGTATATTGCTTGGGGTGATGTGAATGCACCGATCACTAAAGAGATTTATAACTCTTTATTAAATTTAGGGAAAAAGCAATTAAACGGTAAAGATCTTTATATAACCGATGTTTACTGTGGTGCTACAAAATGCAGTAGAAAATCTATCAGATTTATTACTGAAATTGCTTGGCAGTCACTCTTTATAAAGAATATGTTTATTGTTCCAACTGAAGATGAACTTGAAAACTTTGAACCTGATTTTACGGTATATAACGCTTGTAAAACTACTAATCCAGACTTTAAAGAGCAAGGATTACACTCAGAGGTTTTTGTTGCATTTGACGTAGAGGCAAATGAAGCTGTTATCGGTGGTACATGGTATGCAGGAGAGATGAAAAAAGGTATCTTCTCTATGATGAACTACTGGCTTCCTTTAGAAGACAAGCTTCCTATGCATTGTTCTGCAAATGTGGGTAGTGACGGTGATACGGCACTATTCTTCGGTCTTTCAGGAACAGGTAAAACTACACTTTCAACAGATCCAAACAGAGCCCTAATCGGTGATGATGAGCATGGTTGGGATAACAACGGAGTGTTTAATTTTGAAGGGGGATGTTATGCTAAAGTTATTAACTTAGATGCAGAATCTGAGCCTGAAATTTTTGCTGCAATTAAAAAAGGTGCTATTTTAGAAAATGTTGTTGCCGATGAAAATGGAAATGTAAACTACAATGATAACTCAAAAACTGAGAATACTAGAGTTTCTTATCCTATTAATCATATTGATAATATTCAGTCGGGAAGTGCGGCAGGACATCCTACGAATATAATCTTTTTAAGTGCTGATGCATATGGTGTATTACCTCCTGTGTCTAAGCTTACAAAAGAGCAGGCAATGTACTACTTCCTAAGCGGTTACACTGCAAAAGTAGCAGGAACTGAAAGGGGAGTAAAAGAACCTCAAGCAACATTTAGTGCATGCTTTGGTGAGGCATTCCTTCCACAACACCCTACTGTATATGCAAAGCTTCTTGGTGAAAAGATAGATAAGCACAATGTAAATGTATTTTTAGTTAACACAGGTTGGACAGGCGGTGCTTACGGTACCGGGTCTAGAATGAGTATTAAAAATACTAGAGCATGTATAAACGGAATACTTGACGGTAAAATAAATAACAGCGAATTTGAAACAATTCCCGTATTTAATCTAAATATTCCAAAAACTCTAGAAGGAGTTGATACGGAAGTACTAAATCCAAGAAATACTTGGGAGGATAAAGATGCATATGACAAACAAGCAAAAGAGCTTGCTTCTATGTATGTAGAGAACTTTAAAAAGTACCTTGTAGATGATTGTGATGAAGATAGCAGTTTTGACTTTACATCTGCTGGTCCAAAAGTATAATTTAAAATAATTATTACACATTAAAGGGAAGCTTTAAGCTTCCCTTTTTTTATTCTACTATAAAATAAGAAACTTAAAAAATAAAGACAAAATATGAAAAAACAACAATTTTTAAATGATATACAAAGCAAGTGTAGTGAGATACTGTATCTAAGTGTGAAACATATACTGGATAAACTCTATAAAGATAATGAAGAGATAGAAGAGGAAAAGCTTACTGAATTTTTTTCTAACTATAAAAACTATCACCTTTACTTAAATGATTTTGCAGCAACAATTTACAGCAGATATGCATCTAGTGTAAATAATCTCTATATTGAGATGTGTGAACATTTAGATGTAGAAGTTGACAATAAATATACTTTGGAGCATGTAATAGTCAAACTTGAAAAACAAACACCTGAATTACTTTTAAGTCTTACGAGTGAGGATATACAAAAACAGACTATAATACATTTTGATGAAAAAATTGATGCCATTGAAAACTCTACACACTACAACGGTAACTTAAATGAATTTAAACCGCGAGTAGATAAATTAAAACAAAATATCAACCTAGTTAAAAATGCTTTACAAATTTCATAAGGTCTACATAGAACTTACCAATATCTGTGGTTTAACATGTAGCTTTTGTCCCACAAAAGATATAAAACCACAAACAATCTCTTTGGAATTATTTGAAAAAATCATTAATCAGATCAAACCATATACAAATAATATAGCACTTCATGTATTTGGTGATCCCTTAACTCTTTCAAATCTTGAAGATTATCTTGATATAGCATCCAAACATAACATAAAAGTAGATATAACAACAACCGGGTATTATCTAAATAATTTTAATCCGGAACTATTTTTACATAAAGCTATAAAACAGATTAATTTTTCTCTAAACAGTTATAATAAAAACGAGATGGGAATGAGTCTTGAGCAATATATAAAACCAATGCTAACAATATGTGATCTGAAATTAGAAAATAAAATAAAAAACTTTATAAATTTTAGACTTTGGAATCTTAATGAAACTAACAGTGAAGAGTCGTTTAACAAAGAGATATTTAAAATATTATCAAAACACTTTAAAATAGATTTAACAAATCTAAACTATAAAGAATCAAAAAGAGTTGAAAATCAGATATTAATAAATTTTGACAACTATTTTGAATGGCCCACTTTAAAAGATACCCAAATAAGTCACGGCTACTGTCACGGACTTTCATCTCAACTGGCAATACTCTCTTCAGGTAAAGTAGTTCCATGCTGTTTAGATAGTTTCGCAGTGATAGATCTTGGTAATATTAAAGATAAAACATTAAAAGAGATATTATTTTCAAAAAAAGCCTTAGAAATAAAAGAGGGATTTAAAAAAAATATTGCAGTAGAAGAGTTATGTCAAAAATGTACCTATAAAAATAGGTTTAATTTGTTATAATCTCCTAATGAAAAAAGACAGATTAGCAGTAGCATTTACAGGCCCGTCAAACAGTGGGAAAACAACTCTTATAGTTAAGCTTTCAAAACTTCTTCAAGAAAAAGGTTTTAAAGTATCCATCATAAAACATGACCCCAAAGATAAAGCCATATTTGACAAAGAGGGGAAAGACAGCCATAAGTTTTCCAAAACGGGTGCAGATGTAACGGTGGTATCTCCAAATAGAACCACGATTTTCAAAAAAGAAACTTCATCTATTGATAATATTATATCAATATTTGATCACTTTGACTATTTGCTTGTTGAGGGTCTAAAAACACTACCTCTTCCTCGAATCTGTATACAAAGAGTATCAATAAATGAAAACTACTTTGATGTTACAGATACTATTGCTTGTGACAACACAATAGATAAAACAAAACTACCAAAAAATATGGAATCAATTGATCTTAATGATATTGAAGCGATAATAGAGTGGATAAACAAAAACGGAAAAAAAGTTTAAAAGGATATAAAATATGAATGAAATAATAAAAGCTATCAAAAAATCAACATTAGAGATAAAAAGAATAATAGAAAAAGGTGATACGGGTAAAAGTGAAGAGCAAAACTCTACAGGTGACACACAATTAAAACTTGATATTGCCTCAGATGTGGTTATTGAAAGAAACTTTAAAGAGCTTAGATGTGTAAAACAAATAGTAAGTGAAGAGCAGGATAATATAGTAGATATAGATCCAAACGGTGAATACTTAATAGCTTATGATCCACTAGACGGAAGTAGCCTTGTAGATGTAAACTTGTCTGTCGGTTCTATATACGGTATATATAAAAATGACTTTACTGGTAATAATATAGTTGCGTCTATTTATGTGGTATTTGGTCCAAAAGTTGAAATGGTAATATGCGACGGAGATAGTGTAAAACTTTATCGATTAAATAAAGATCAGTTCAATTATATAAAAGATATAAAAATGGAACAAAAAGGTTTTCTTAACTCTCCCGGGTCTACTCAGCAATGCTGGTATGATCATCATAGAAAAATGATAGAGGATATGTTCAATGAGGGCTATGTTTTAACTTATAGCGGAGGTATGGTTCCTGATCTACATCATATCTTATTAAAAGGGGGAGGATTATTCTCCTATCCAGGAGCAAGCGACAAACCAAAAGGTAAGCTAAGACAACTATTTGAAGTATTCCCTTTTGCACATATTTTTGAAACAGCAGGAGGAGGTGCTTCTGACGGTCATGCAAGAGTATTAGAGATTGAAACTACACATATACATGATACCAGTCCATGTTTCTTTGGAAGTAATGATGAGATCAAAAGAGTCCAAACTGTATACAAAGTATAATAATGGATGAGACTCAACAAGACAAGTGGGATATAGCCTTAGATGCTAAAATAAAGCAGCTAAAGGAGTGTCAAGTACAAAATAATATTGATTCTTGCTTGAAATGCGATAAAGTTTTAAACTGTGAAGTAAGGGAAAAATATGTTGTAAGTGTGTACGAAAGCATGAACAAAGGTTCAGGTGGAGGATTTGAATTTTAAATTCAAAAAAATGTATACTTATAACGGGGTTTTATTAAATAATTATATCTTTTATATGATATAATATGCTAATTTTAATTATTTATAGGAATGTAAAATGACTGAAGTATTATCAAAAAGAATTGATTCTTTACCACCACTACCAAAAACTATTATAGACTTAGAGGAATTTAAAAAATCTTCAAATAAAGATTTAGATCAGTTAGTAAAAATCGTAGAGCAAGATCCCTTGATCGTTGCTACACTTCTTAAAGTGTCTAACTCTGCCATGTTTGGTTTTAACAACAAAGTAGAAACTGCAAGCCGTGCAATAAATTTGCTTGGAGTTAACTTTACTTTGTCTATAGCCTTTGGAAGTGCTATAAAAAATGCTTTTTCTACAGATTTAAAAGCATACGGTTCAACTTCTGACGGTTTTTTAAGACTTGCAAATATCTCTTCAAATTTACTTTCTGCATGGATTGGAAGAGTTGATGCAAATTTAAAAGAAGAATTAGTTTTACCTGCATTTTTGATAGGTACCGGTAAATTTATACTTTCCGGTATAGCCGGGGAAGAGAAACAAGAAGATGAATTTTTAGAAAAACTAAAAAAAGACCCTATAAATATGCCTGAACTTGAAAAAGAATATTTCAATGCAACTTCAACTCAGGTAACATCATCAATATTTAGACATTGGAATCTAAGTGACAAACTTGTAAATATTATCGGTTATACAGACAATTTGGAAAATTGTCCCGACAACTATTTAAAAGAGGCACAAATACTACATATAATTAAAACTATTTGTAATATTACGGACCCTTTAGCCGATCAATTTGCACAAGAGGGTATTAAAAGAGCCGAAGGGTTTGGTCTTGAGACTAGAATGCTTGAAAAAGCAATCGAAAAAATGCAAGATAGATTGTTGGACGAATAAGCTTTGCTACCTCTAATATTAATAAGAGATTTAGAGTTCTCTTTTTAATACGGGAATATAAACTTCATTACTATTGCTGTATATAAATAAGGATATTAGTATGCTTCCAAACTATATAACTTCTAAGTTCAATACCGTAAGAGGTGTAGAACCTAAAGAGTTAAATATAAGAAAAAAGCTTTATATTTATACAGCTTTAGATAATAATAAAAATCATATTTGTATATTGAATATTACACAAAAATCAAGAGTTCTTCAAAAAGACATTGAGATATTTGAAGATATATTTAAGAAACTCCAAAAACTTAAAAACATATCGTTTTTAGATAAACTAATATACATAGAATCGCCACTTTGCTCTAAAGCAAAAACTAAACTTCAAAATCTTAACTGGAATGTAATAAATGAAAATATCTAAAGATATAAGATATACACTAAGTACCTATAGAACTTTTTTAAAAAAAGAATCATCAGAAACAAAAAAGATGCTTAGTGTATTTAGAGACCTTTTACATAAAGAGATTGGAGGGGATAAAACACCTACGGAAGAAGAGGTAAAAGAGGCTATACTTAAACTAAAAGATGTGGGTAAACTAGCGGCACTTATGCCTCTTGTATTACTTCCGGGATCTATCCTTACTATCCCTATATTGATAAAGCTCGGTAAAAAATACAATATAGATATTTTACCAAAATAGAGAAAACACTTTACTCCCCCATCTCTTTTTTAACACTTACCGCATCTTTATCCCTATGCAGTTCTATGAACTTATTATATGCCTCTTCATACTTATTGTGAGACTCTTCCTCTTTCCCTTCATATCGTAATGTTCTTGCCCATAATCTATTTAATTTACCTATATCTGACTGAAAATCATGCTCTTTTGCTACTATCATAGCTTCCTCTATATGCTTATATGCATCTACAATATCTTTCTTGTCCAAAAGAACATTTATCAAAGAAACATCTGTTGCAACAACCCTTCTATCCATATGTAATTCTCTATATTTTCTAAGAGCTGACAATAAAGAGATCTCAGCTTCATCATAACGTTTCATATCTTCATAACATCTCCCTTTTGCAAGAAGTGCCGTTGCTATACCTACGCTGTTTCCAATCATATCCATAGCTTTTGCAGAAAGAGTGAAATGCTCCAATGCCATTTGAAGCTCCCCTCTTTTATTATAAAGATATCCAAGAGACAGCTCCACATTACCTATCTGTCTTCTATTTGATATCTTTTTGAAAAGTTCAAGACTTCTATTATTATAATCTAAGGCAGTATCAAAATCACCTTTATTTTCATAAAATACTGCCAGATTGTTACAACATAAGGCAATATTTTCTAAAGATGAAAGTTTCTCAAACAATCCCAATGCCTCTGAAGATTTCTCTATAGCCTCATCAACTTTTCTAAATCTGTTAAGAACCCATGATATATTCATAAGAAGCATTCCGTATTCCAATGATTCTGTTTTATTCTTTATAAGTTTTAAGGCATCTTCATATATTTTAACGGCAGTTTCTTTGTATCCCCTCTTCTCTTCAATACGACCTATATTTCTCATAGCATCTGCTTTTGGAAGGAGTCTCGTTTGATTTGAGATCACATCTTCTAGTGCTTTTATTGCACCGTCCATATCACCAAGAAGCTCTAAGACTTGTGAGTATGATTTGTTAAGTTCACTTATGTTAGGTTCCGGTTTTTCAATATTAGACGATATCTCTATAGCTTTTTTGAAAAATCTTGCAGCAAGTTCATTAGCAAAAATATTTTTTGATTTATATGCACTTTGAACATGATATTTATAAGCATTTATAAAATCTGCCGCTTCATAGAAGTGATAAGCCAATGACTCTACATATTCCTCCGGATTTGTTTCATTAAGCTTCAATATCATTTGTGCAACTTGTTTATGTAGAGTTTGTCTTCTTTTTAATAGAAGTGTTGAATAAACGGCTTCTTGTATATATGAAGTATGAAAACTATATTTGATATCAGGAAAAGAACTTGACTCAAAAATCATATCTGCATCCATAAGGATATCTATATATTCATTTAGCTTATCTTCAGATACAAAATTGATCATCATATTTTTGCTAAATGTAGCACCTACTACTGAGGCAAGACTTAAAAAGTCTCTAAGTTCTGAACTAAACTGATCAAATCTTGAAATTATAAGTCCGGTTATTGAACTTGGTATCATAACGCTACTTAACTCTTTTAATAGTTTGACGGTTCCCTCTTTGGTTATTTCAATAGCACCGTTCTCTCTTAATGAGTGTAAAATCTCCTGCAAAAACAAGGGGTTACCGTCTGAACGTATTCCTACAAGGTCCAATAGCTCTTTTGGCAGCTCTTTTGATCCAAGAATATATTTGACCATAGACTCACAATCATCTCTTGTGAGTCTGTCAAATGTTATCTCTAAGGCTTTATCTCCCAATACTCTTCTTGCATAAGGGATAAGTTTTGAAGAAGGGGTGTTTTTCTCAGGTCTGAATATACAAAGGATAAGTATAGGTGTCCTGCTTGCAGCAGAGATAATTGCATTGATTATCTCGATAGATGGCGTATCGGCATAATGAAGATCTTCCAACGACAATACTACGGGTTTATTCTTTCCAAACTTCTCAAACACCGTACTTATTGATCTGATTGTAGCTGTGTTTATCTCCTGAAGAGACATATCCTTTATAGATACCTCAAACTTATCACTTAGATCTAAATTCAACAGTCGTCCTATTAAGACCAAAGATTTTTTCGTCTCATATGTTAAAAAGTCCCTATCTTCACCTAAAAGTAAAGGGAGATTATCAACAAATTTGTCCAACTTTGTTTCTTCTAAATCATCTGCGTCTATTCCACATAGTCTTTTAAACATATCTATAAAGATATGATAAGGTGTATTTTTAGAAAAAGAGTGTGATCTGCCCTCAATAAATTGGATATCACCTTTACCGAATCTTTTTTTCAATTCTATTTGTACCCTGCTTTTACCAAACCCCGGATCGGACACAAGGAAAATAGCCTGCCCCTCACCGTCATAAAGTCGTTGTGCACAACTTGATAGTATCTGCATCTCTTTTTCTCTGCCAACTATTGGTATCTGGGAGGTGGTACTTGTTTTTATTTCAGAATCATCAAGTACTCTTACAACCTCATATACATCAACAGGATCTTTCTTACCTTTTACCTGTACAGGTTCATGTTTAATAAATTCAAATAGATTTTTTGTCTGATGATAGGTATAAGCAGATATAAATATCTGTCCGTTAACTGCTTTTGACTCAAGTCGTGAAGCTAGATTTACGGTATCTCCCATAACCGTATAATCCATTCTGGCATCAGACCCCATATTTCCGGCGACCACAAGCCCCGTATTGATACCGGTATGTAAAGTAAGAGGTTTTTCAAGCTTTATTGGAAGATCTTTATTAAACTCTTTGATCTTTTTATTCATATCAATGGCTGCAAGCAAAGCCAACTCAGGATCATTCTCATGAGTAACGGGAGCCCCGAATATTGCCATGATACAGTCGCCTATATATTTATCAATATACCCTTCATATTTTGTTACGCTATCACCCATCATACTTAAACATTTGTTCATAATTATGGTGACCTCTTCAGGATCAAGCTTCTCACTCATGGCGGTAAATCCGGATATATCCGCAAATAACACTGTAACGGTTTTTCTTTCTGAATTTTTATTTTTTGAGGAGGCTTGTATATTACTTTCTAACTGTTCCACTTTTCTTGAAACCATAGAAGATCTCTTTGCCGGAATAACCTTTAGATCAGATAAGATTAGATGTGTACCGCATATACCGCAGTATAGATCATCTTCTGCAGCTCTGTAATGACATACAGGACACACACGCACTAGAGGGTTTCCACACCTAGTACAAAAATTAGATTCATCATTATTTTCAAATTTACATGAGCTACACAACATCTAAAGACCCCTTTAATATGGAAGTTATATAATATATATTATCTGTTTAATTATTAAACTATAATATAATTCATTTACAGTTTTACACAACAAACAGTAGCTTACACTCTATTACTTTACAATATAATCCATCCCTTTTTTAAATATTAGAACTACACATAGACCATTATTAATATTCTTTAATTCAATATCAGTATTCAAGTGTTTTTTTATTATCTTTTTTGACATATATATACCAAGACCGGTACCCTCATATTTATCAGTAGTAAAATATTTCTTTCCTATTTTATCCATTATTGAATCATCGATACCTCCACCGTTATCTTTGATATTTAGATAATAGTTATCATCATCTTCATCTGTAGTAAGCACTATTTTAGCATCTTGGGTATTGTTTTTTATTATGGCATTCTTTGCATTCCCTAATAGATTCAATAATACATGAATCAACTCATTTATATAAATATTTAATTTAAAATCACAATTAAATAGTGTTTCCACACCGATCTCTTTATTTGCCAAAGTTTTACCGATAATACTTAATACTTTTGTTACCAAGTTTGATATAGTTACCACCTGAGGTTTTGTTTCAGGTTTAAGATAATTTCTAAAATCATCAATGGTATCTGACATATACATCACCTGCTCTTCTATCTGAGTCATAAAATTATATACATTTCGAGAATTTAGTTCATTATTCATATCTATGCCAACTTGTATACCGCTTGATATAGTAGATATGATACTTAACGGTTGTTTCCACTGATGTGCTATCATTGCTATCATATCACCCATCTCTGCTTGCTTTGACTGCAGCATAAGTTTCTCTTCAAGTTCGATCTTTTCAGAAATATCATCTATACTTAATAATATACAGCTGTCTTTTTTATCATTACTGAATATTTTATGCACTTTTACTTCTAAAATTCTTTTTTCACCATTTTTATCAAACTCTATATTTTTTGTTATAAATCTATTTTGGTCCTCTATTTGAACTAACAATTCACTAAATAGTCCTTGAAGAACCGTATCTATATTCTTATTATTTAAATTGTCATTATCAATAGACAATAT
>JAYEMD010000054.1:0-4585 GCA_034717895.1 Campylobacterota bacterium
CTTTTAAATGATGAGCTCTTAATCTGGATTAATGATAAAGATAGAACAAAGAAATTAATATTGTGGGATTATATGAAAGAACAATTATGTATTATTGATAGTTAGTTTTAATTTAAAACGGTATAAGATCAGATGAATCTCTGCCAAGCTGTGAAAGCCCAATTGAAAATGGGAACCCCATAGCAAAAACAAGAGGGGCTATCAGGATTATACAAAGTGGGATCTTAATTATATCAGGCTGTGATATAAGGGCTTCAAAGATCAATTAAGGGTAAAAAGATATACAGTACACAATAGCAGTATAATACCCACGGCATATTTTACACTTGTTTTAAAGCCCCTTGATGATCCCATTTTATTGGAATATCCGCTGCCAAGTCCCGCAAATATAAGAAAGGAACTTAACACAACGGCAGCGATGATAACGGGATTGCCTAAAAAAAGGATAAATTTTTGGATAAAATAGATCTCCCAAAACAAAAATCCTCCCCCAAGGGATAGAAAATAGATCAAAATATCTTTTTTTGCCGCAACACTTTGCTTGTATCTGTACAGTGGGAGCACTATAAGTACAACAGAGGCTATAAATGCCTGAACAAAAGATGCAAAAATGATAATATCTCCCCCATGGTTTCAAGCTTAAAATTGTGGTAAAATGAAGGTTTGTTATCATAAGGGAATTCTATATTGAATTTATATTCTTCAAAAAATTTCTCTTTATCTTCTAAAATAGCTTCTATACTTTCAAATATAAAAGGCTTCCAACCCCTGCACCCATTATATCTGCCCTGTATATTTTTGATATATCCTTTTTAAAATAGCTAAGTGTAAGACCTATGGCATTAGCGGCAAAGAAAAAAGGGAGCGTAATAATAAAATATATAACTAAAAGCCAAAACAATCAAAAAAGATCTCAAGAGGGCTAAATGGGATCTGCTGTGCACACAAAAAAGGCACTAAAGAGAAAATCCCGAACAGTAGAAGATTTATGATATAGTTTTTAGGGTAAGCTTTAAGCAGTTTGTTGTGAAAAAGTGCCAAGAATGTACCGCTTACTCCGTAGCCCAAAAGTGCCAGTGATATTATCAAATATGCAAAATGATGCCACAGCATAAAAAAGAACAGCTTCATAAGCAAGATCTCATATCCCAAGGCTGCTGATACCATTGCAATGGAAAAGATTGGAAGCTTTCTTACACTATGGGCTTTTATCATCATGGATAACCTTTAGTGATCCCCTGTAAGTGGTACGAACGCTACAGGCATGATCTGCCTTAAGGTGATAACTCCACTTATATCTTCCTAGCCGTAGTATCCTTCAGCTATACGGGTATTTATATTTTTATAGTTCAGCTCTTTAAAAAGTTTTTTTGCATTTTTACCAAGAGGCTCTATGATCTCAATTGTATATACCTCTTTAACTATCTATGAGAGTATTGCCGCTTGATACCCTGAGCCGGTACCAATTTCTAGTACTTTATCGTTTGATTTTAGATCAAGCAGGTCTGTCATAATTGCCACAATATAGGACTGTGAGATGGTCTGCCCGTAACCTATGGAAAGTGGACGGTTTTCATAGGCATTCAATCTGTCATAAAAGGGGACAAACTTATGCCTAGGAACACTATTTAAAGCTCTTATCACATCTTTGTCAAGATTATCTTTTTTTAGATATTTGCTTGTATCTTTTAGCTCTTGTTCAATTATCTCTATAAGCTTTCTCTTCTGCTTTTCATAATAAAAGTCACCAATACCCGCATAAAGAATCGTACTTGACAAAAGGATAATAACCATTAATATCTTTTTCATATATCTATTCCCCCTTATTTTGTTTTAGCTGTAAAAACAGATCCTCCGCAGAAGAAGCTTTTGCAGGATCTATATCCACTCCCCCTTTTTGCAAAGCTTCTGCAGTCCAAATATTGCAGGTATTGAAAATATGGTAGCTTTTATTTGAGAGATAAAAAAGTGAATTTGAGTATAAGCCTTTTGAAAGGATAACCGCTCTGCCCTGCTTTTTTTCAAAGGTATCATCGATAAATGCTAAAAGTTTAAAAAGATCGTCTCTTGAAAGTGTCAACTTTGCAATGTCCTGTTTATCTATGCTGTTTAGATACCCATTTGTTACACCCTCTACATGCAGAACACTTGAAGTTGGTATAAGTACAGCTTTTATAGCAAGCCAGATAGAGGGTTCACCACTTTTGTAAAACTGCTCGTCACCCCACCCAAACTCTATATAATCTGAACTTTTCACCAATGGATCCAGATACCATATAGAACTTTCCAGATCTTTTGTTTTTACCACGATACCCGTATGCCATTCGTGTTTTACAACAAAAATATCCCCATAAAGCTGGGCAGCTGAAAAATTAACAAAAACTAAAAATAGAAGTACCGTTTTCATATTGTGACCTCTTTAAAAAATTGATTAAACATATCTACCCTGACTCCCCCCTACCGTAAAGGACTCTTTGGCTTATGCGATAACAATAACTATTTTCTCACATCTTTTTTATTATACCATAAATGGAAGATCGTTAATATGCCGATAGAAATCCCAAATCCTGACAAAGAATATTTTTAAGAATAATTTTTCTTAAAACAGTGCTTATTTTTGATAATTTACCTTTAAGTAAATGAAAGATAGCAAAGAAATTGATTTTTTCATCAATTCTTGTTAAAGATAGTCTAAAATGATATTTTTTGGGAATAATTTATTTCTATGGTATCTCAATCAGTAGCAGTATATTTAAAAAGAATATGTTTCTATCTATTCTAGTGAAACTTGATATGCCCTTTGTCTAAGCATTTGAAGTAGATCTAAAAACTCTTCATTTATTTTTAAAATAGTTTTTCTCTCATGGGTAATAACTTCTCCTGCAATATTATAAAGTTTATATCTAATAGTTTTAATAGTGTGTTTTTGCAAGTTTGAATCTAATATTTGCTTGAATAAGATGAATAGATTATATGCTAATGTTCCTATTTAAAAGCAAAGTGCATTAGATATAAAATCTGATGAGGGGAGATAATCCATATTGAAACCATTTTTTAGTTCTTAATTTTATTCTGCTCACGAAGTTTGCCTTATGACATTTAGTCATAAGTTTTCCCCTGCTCCTGTTTCACCTCGTTGTCTATATAGTCACCCCTGAAAAACAGACTTTTGACTCAAATAAATATTTCAATATTTCTTAGCTAGTAACTCCATATAAATTTTAATTTGAAGAAGTATAACTAATTTTTGATATTCTTGCTGTATCTTTTCATGAGCTTCTTGTAGTAAACTAAAGATATCAGTAAAAAGAGCATAAATGTAGATTCTCATCCACTTTTTTAGATTAAAAGCAGTAGCTGCTAGCAGGAGATTGATTTGGTCACCAATAAAACCTTTAAGGTAATTTCTTGCCATTCTATGGTCTTGTTTAAGATGACCTATAATAGGTTCGATAGCAGCTCTACGTTTAAACTTCTCTTTTTTATCTTGTATTTGTTTAGGTGTATCACGTTTAAGTCTTTGTCCTGGTATTGATATATTTATAGAGTGATTATCAATCATCACTTCTTTAGTTCCTCTATAACCTCTATCACATATAGCTTCTTGAATAGTTAATCCTACATTTGATACTCTATTTTCAAAAGCTGATTGTAATGTTTTACTATCATGTTCATTTTTGTTATGTGCTGATACTCCTACAATGATACCAGAGTTTTTAGTTGTTACAATAGATGCTTTTGTTCCGTATTCATAGCTCTTATTATCTTTACCTTTATTAACAGCATAGGCATCTGTTTCATGTAGGGAGTATATTTTATTTTTAGTATTTTTTTCTTGTTGTAAGACTCTCATGTAAAGGTAAAACTTTTGAGCATATTTTTTATGTAGCTTCATAGTATTTGAGTTTAGATTAAATATATCAAGATCTCCAAACTTCCTATCAATATCTCTTAATAGCGTTTTGCAATAGTTCTTAATCTTTTCATAGATCCTTTAGCTTTTTTAATCTTTTTTGGATCTCTAAAGAATCTTAGGTTTATTCTATGTTGTTTAATCTCTTTGATGTAACTTCGTCTTAACTTTACACCCTCTTTCCATCAGTCTTATAGGTTTAGCAGGTCTCCCATTTTTTGAATATAAACTTTTAAATTTATTCTCATACTTCGACCAATCCAAAGTATCAGCTAAAACAACTAAAGGATCCCGCGAATCCAACATATCCATTATTGAACCATAAAAAAGATTTTTTTGAGTATTTGTAGACAATATTTCATCCAATTTCGACCGGAAAGTTGGTCTTATTTTATAACTTATTGGTTGAAATTATAGCTAAAAAGTGGTGACTAACCCCTTAGATAAAGGAGCATTTTAGTTTTTCAGGGGTGACTAATTACATTTATGTATTAAATAAAAAGTACTCACAAAGAAAGGATAAAAATAGTAAATTATGATAAAGCAAATAAAAAAAGCACCTTAAAAGTTGGCGGCGACCTACGTTTCCACAGGGGGACCCTGCAGTATTATCGGCGATGAGAAGCTTGACTGCCAGGTTCGATATGGGGCTGGGTATTTCCTTCTCTCTAT
>JAYEMD010000055.1:0-4513 GCA_034717895.1 Campylobacterota bacterium
ACAAAAATTCACACTTCACTATAAATATTCAAAAAAGTAATAATTATTAACAGATAATTAACAGTTCAACAGTAATATCTCACAATAAAAATCACTAAGGCTAGAATATGAATAAAATAAAACTTTCTTTGATAACTGCTTCAATATTAACAGCATCTTTACATGCGGCAGATTTAGGAAAAATCAGTGTAGAGTCATCAACAATTGATGTTACAAATTCAAAAAAAACAGAGAGTTCAAATATCAATATAATTGATGAAGAGACTATTGAACAAGTTGGATCTAATAATATTATCGATATTTTAAAAACTGTTCCTGGAATGACAAACGTTGCACGTGCAGGTGAGATGTTACAGTTTAGATTTAGAGGAGTTGGAAACCAACAATATATGGGTGAAAAACCGGGTGTTGCAATAATTGTAGACGGTATCCCTATTAAAGCTATCTCAGGCGGTGTAAGATTAAATTTACAAGATATTAAAAGTATAAAAATCGTAAAAGGTTCAGCTTCTTATCTTTACGGTGATACTGCTTTATCGGGTGCTGTTATAATAACAACTAAAAAATCTAAAACAAAAAATGAATCAACTATCTCTTCTCAAATAGGAAGCTTTGGCAATAAAGAACTTGAAGTAAGCACTACACAATCAAACGAAGATTATTCATTTAATCTAAACGGAACTTATAGAAAAACAGACGGCTACTGGACAGATTCTGAACTATGGACAAAATCTGTTAACGGTAAAGTTTCATATTATTTAGATGATACAAGTGATATCACCTTAGGTGCTGATGTTACCGAAAAATATGATCAAGGCGGAAGCAGATCAACAATTTCAGGTGAAACCGCTGCTATAGAGAATCCAAAAGGGGAACCGGATACCGGGTATAACAAAGACAGCGGTATAGACTTAAATAAATATTTCATCTCATACAATAAAGAGTATGAGCAATCCAGCTTAAAAGTAACTGCATATAAATATGAAGACCTGTATGAACTAACCTCTAATCCACAAGATATAGACAATGATCCTTCTACAACTAATATATATGTAAATGAAAGTAATGATGATCTAAACCAACAAGGTATAAAAGCTGAGTACACAATTGACGGTGATAGTACTGCTTCTTTAATAGGATTAGAGCTTGGGGAACAAAAATATAACGATTCAAGTGAAACCTTAGCTGATTATAGTGAATACAATGTAAGAGCAAGAGCTGATGTAGACTACTATAAAGGTGAGAGATCTGATACAACAAGCAAAGATGAAACAAAAGCTATCTATGGGGAGATCAAATATAATCTAACTCCTCTATTTACTACAACGGTAAACGGAAGATTAAATAAACAAGATAAAAAATACACTGAAGATGCACATGATTACGACGGTTCTACATGGTCAGATACAATTACTACAAATAGCAAATCATTTACCAATACGGCTTATAGACTAGGTGGAAACTATACGGTTTCAGATACTATAAATATCTTCGGTAATATTGCTACAGGATATGAAACTCCCGATGTAACTGATCTAATTGAGACACCCGGTTTAGAAGATCAAACTAGTATTACATATGAAGTTGGTGCAAGGGGAACTACACAAAATAGATTTACTTACGATGTTTCTGTTTACCAATTAGAAAACAAAGATATATTAGGACCTGAAGAGGGAACTTACGGTTTTGGTAGTCCAATGGCAAATATCGGAGATAGTGAACATAAGGGTATTGAAGCAAGTATTAAAAGTGATCAAGAGAAAGCTTTCTCATACAATCTTGCATATACTTACCTAAATGCAAAATATACAGAGCATCTGCCTCATACTATATCTTACCAAGATAGATCACTACACACTTTTGATATAGTTGGAAATGAGATACCTAGAGTTTCTAAACATACTGTTGATCTATTTTTAAACTATAAGGTATCTCCTAAACTGAAACTAATCACTGAGATCTATGCAAAAAGCAATTACTTTGCAGATGAGATGAATCTAATCAAAATGGACGGTTATGAGGTTGTTAATCTGCAAGCAAGATACGATACAAAACTAAACGGCAATAAGCTGGAACTTTATGTAAAAATTGACAATATACTAGATAAACAATACTACAGATCGGCATTTGTCCATAGAGACAAAAGAGGTGATTTTGGGGTAGATAGAGAAGATATAAGTTTAACAGTTGATCCGGGCAGAGTATACTATGCGGGTCTAAAATATACATTTTAATTAAGTAAATTATTTGGAATACACGGCTTTTATATCAATATTCCTAGTTGGACTTAGCTTTGGAGCAACGGCATGCATCTTATCATGTATGCCGTTTCTAAGTCCCATACTTGTAAACAGATCAAACTCTATTAAAGAGTCTATGGGTGTGATGATCCCTTTTAGTTTGGGAAGAATCTTTACCTATGTGATAATAGCGGTCATTGCTTCAAGCAGTGCCGGCTTGGTAAAAAGTATAATAGATGACAATTTACTGGTTAATTATATTTTAGGAACATCAACTGTTATTCTTGGACTTTTTATGCTTTATAACACTATAAGAGATAAAAAAAGCTGTGCTATTCACAAACCAAATAATAAACAAAAGAAGAAAAAAGATATATCAAAAGCAGGATATTTTGCACTTGGGGCAACTATATCTATAAATCTTTGTACACCGATTTTAACTCTTATTACACTATCTTCAAATACGATAAATATCTATAGTGCAATAGGATTGGGACTTAGTTTTGGTATAGGTGCGTCTTTTTTTACACTGTTTTTTTATGGTTTCTTTCTATCAACTCTTATAAGAGGTATTTTAGAACAGTTTGCAAACTATAAAAAAGCAGTAGAGATTAGTGCTTCACTTCTACTTATAACAGTAGGGGTTTTAATAATCAGTGGAAATATTTCACTGTAATCAAGGAAAAAATAAAATGGTAGATTTTATAAAAAGAGATAAAAATGATATTTTTAATAGACCTGTTTTAGGTTTTATATTTAAAAACCATAAATTTTTAACGGCACTTAGGGTGATGGTTACTGCCCTGTTTTTCTATGCGGTTTATTTTGGATTTGCATATCCTGAAAAAAGTAATATCTTTACGGGTGCAGTTTTCTGGGGAGTTTTCTGGGCACTTTTTATGGTAGTAACACTCCCTACATTCGGTAGGATATTCTGCGGTATCTGTCCCCATGGATTCTTGGGAAAATATATCACAAAAGCAGGGTTACAAAAAAAGATGCCAAAATGGATGCAAAACAGATATATAGGTATGTTTTTACTTGTGATCGGCTGGTGGGGTATCTACTACACTTTCCCCGGATTTTGGAAAAGTCCCCTGGGAACTGCTTCTATGTTTGGAGGTATGACGCTAGTTGCATTTATCATCTACTATATCTACAAGGATATGAGCTACTGTAAATTTATCTGCCCTATTGGAACTCTAACACGAGCATATGATAAATTATCATTTACAAAACTTGAAACATATACAAACTCTTGTAAAGATTGTAAAACTTTTGAGTGTGCTAGTGCCTGCCAATACAATCTAAAGCCCTTTACCTTTGCAAAGAAAAATCAAACAGATGACTGTACACTTTGTATGGACTGTGCAAACTCTTGTGAGGCAGTTAAGTTTAAGTTTACTAAACCTGCGGAACAACTAGGAAGTAAATTGAAGATTTTAAATGCAGAGATTTGGACATATATATTAATACTTGCATCTATCCCCGTATCTATGGGATTTGCACATGGACTTGAGAGAACTAAAATAGCAGATCAGTTTATCTGGAACACTACGGCAAACTACCTTGGGATGGGTGAGTATGCAGGTGGATTTGCTTTTTTATATGCTGTTTTATTTACGGTATTATTTTCCGTAGGGGGATTGTTTTTAGCATCAAAAGTTCTTAAAAAAGATTACAATATTATCTTTACAACACTTGGTGTTGCTTTTATACCTCTGTTTATATTTGCATCCCTTGGTCATACTTTGGAGTCGTTTTTTATCAAAGATTATGCAAAGATAGTTGAAGGTTTTGCACAAGGTCTTGGGATGAGTGTAGATATTGACCCACTGGCAAAAAGAGGTGACGGCTGGCTTCATATATTTAGTATCTTTAAATGGATAGGTATCACTTGGGCTTTAATCATCCTTTATAAAAGGATGAAGTTGGTTGAAGCTGCAAAATTAAGAAAAACCATAGGTTATTTCTTTGCTTCATTTGCAATTCTTTTCTATATAGGGCTAAATATATATACAGGATATGTATTTAAAACATACGGAGCAAAGGCAAGAGGGGGACACAACCACGGGGGGATGCATAGCGGGGCTATGTTCCAAAGTGTACCTTTTAAAGAGGCAACACTTCTTCAACAAGGGAAAGATTATAATGTCCCCACAAAAACAAACCACTTAGTTTAATATTCTTATTCCAAAAGTTAGAATAAAATATAAAATAAGTAAAAAATAGGGATAAATAAGATGAGTACAAAAAGAAAAACATATAGTGCA
>JAYEMD010000056.1:0-4326 GCA_034717895.1 Campylobacterota bacterium
CTGTAAAGTTGTTGATTGATTTCATCAATAAAATCTTTATAGTTTAGATTGATACAATTTCTTGAAGTAGTACAGATCATAATCTCCACCATCTCAAATAAATCTTTTGCTTGGTATTTTGCTAATAGTTCATCTATTTGTTGCTCTGTTAAGTTCCTTTCTAACTCTTTTCTCATTTCTCTAATGATTGAGTTTATGAGCTTTTTTATGTTTATATATTCCAATATGTAAATCCTTATAATAATATTTTGTGTTTAACAAAATCAAGGGTTAAATTATCCACTTTTGTGGTAATTTGACTAACCTTGCAATTTCGTCTTACTTTTATTATAGGATTACGGCTCCTCAATTTTGCATTTGATTAAAATATTTTCTAAATAGTCATCAATGTATGGATGAGCTGATATTAAATCCTCATAGCCTCTTGCGATTATTAGCTTTTTTATAATAGTTGAATCTTTTTTTATCTGTTTATTAAATACCAAGTATCTACAATATGCCAAATCAGCGGTTGAGTTGTCATAGTTATATTTTCGCAATAGATAGTCATATTCTCTGTTAAATTTTTGTTCTATATCATCATATTGTGTTATGTCATACTTTAACGATTTGATACCTCTATGAGCTTTTTTTATAGGTTGTTTTTTCTTCTTTGTAGTTTTAACTTTTGGTAGTTCATCTTCAAATATAAAACCGTTATCAATAGCATGTTTTTTCACTTCCTCAAAATCTATTTTGTTATCACTATATCTGTAATTTACCTCAAAACCATTTTTATTATTTACAAGATTTGGAACTCTAAAAATTCTGCTTATATCAAATGTCTTATCTGTATTAAAGTATTTTGTTAAAAATTTTAGTATCTGTTCGAATTCATTAAAGTTTTCAGTTAGTGGATTCTCTAATATGTAAATAAGTTGATATTTCTCTTGACTTGTTTGAATGGTATATGTAGGATTTGAAAATAAAGGTATTGAAGTGATTGTATTTTTAATATTGATTGAATCTTCATCAATATCAAAGTATATAGACTTTACCTCTTTTACGTGTTTTTTTGTTCTATGTATCTTTTTATCTATAAATTGAAAACTGTTTAGTGAAAAGTATATATCATAGCCACCGTTTTTATTTTTTATAGTTGCATCATTTAGTAGGGTGTTTAGATTCTTTCTATTTAATCCTGTGTATCTCATATAGCTTTTTTTATTATCTTCTCTATTTAAAAAGAATAGATAAAATAGATCGGTTTTATTGTAGTAGTTATTTAAAAACTGTTGCATCAAATTTCCTTATTTTTTATATTGTCATTTTGTCGTAGACTCAAAGTTAAGTCAAATTAAAAATAAATGGTTTGAAGATTTTTAGGTGTTTTTACTTTTTTGTTTTATTGTGTTAATGTTTTTCATTACAATATATATTAGTTCATATTTATTTGTAAGATATATTTTAATTATGCCTAGTTACAAGGTATCTGATGGTTTATTAAAAAGCTATCAGAAAACTTTTCTATTGGCTATTAGATTACTTATTATTTGGCATAGTCAAAAATTTTTTATACAAAGGTTCTAAACTATAAATATTTAGCTCATTAAAACTTCTTGTAGCTCTTTGAGTTTGATTATAGATTATCTCTTTTATATTTCTTATTTTTTCTTTATCTTGTGTGCCACTTATAACCTCAATTAAATCATTGTCTTTTAATTGTTTTATAGAGTTATAGATAGAACCATGCTTCATATTGATGTCATTTTCAAGTTGTTTATATGATACAGCAATATACAAATGATTTAAAGTCCAAGATTGTCTTTTTATTAAATTTATTAGGATCAGTTTTGAAGTGGAATTTATATCTAATTTAAAGATAAATTCTAACAGTTTATGAGAGATTTGAAGATGTGCGTAATCTTCTTTTTTCTCTTTTGAATCTTTTAGTTTTTTGATAACCTCTAATTGAGATTTTGGGATTATATGTTTATTTTGATTTTTCATAATATAGCCTTTGTGATTGTTTATTATTGGGCTATATTATTACGGTTAGGGTTGGTTAAGTCAAATAAAATATTTTCTTAACTTTCGAATTGTATACTCTTCCATTGAATTTGTCTGATTTACAACTAAACCATTTTGAATATTAAAGATAATAACTTTTCTTTTTGCTTTATTGTCGTTGATGTCTTCTTTTGATACTAATAGTTTAATTTCACGATTTACCCAAATAGCAAACATCTTATCAGTGTTAAAAATCTTTTTCATATGATTAGATTTGTCTTCACACAATTTAAAATAAATGTCTGTTAAATATAATTTATCCTTCTCAATTACCCATTTATATTTATTTACACTCCAAGGTGCAGATGAGTTTCCACAATTATTGTCTTTTTTATACTTTGATATTTTGTCAAATTGTTTATCACTTAATGGTTGGGATAGTAAGTCGTAAATTTCACCTTGGAACTCAATTGTACCAAATACTGTTTCTTGATTCGGGATGCTCATTATTTTACTCTATTTCTTCCAAAGAAGATAATAATGTTGTATCAATTTTTTTAATAACCTCTCGCATATCGTTTAAAACAAATTCCTCACCTTTATTAACTAACTCATCTATTGTATATCTTTTTATCTCTTCATACATTTTAGATTTTCGCTTTTTAAATTGATTACAAATCTTTTGAAGTTTTTCATCTTGCTCATAAAGTTTATGGTGTGAAAAATATAATACAATATCTTCATTTTCATACTCACAATAAATATCAAATATTGTATTTTCTTCATCTTCCCAAGTCAAACCTAACATCTCATATATTTTATCAGTACTTTGTAGCTTTAAAAATACTGTTCCATCTTTAAATTCAAACTCTTCATCTAATCTATTATCATAAAATTTTTTAGTAATAGTCGTTTTATGTTGAATTAAAATATTTAATGCTTCTGCATAATCTTTATTTAACCAAATTTTTTCACATAGTTCTTCTAATTGTTTATTGGGCACGATACCTCTCCTTTTCATTAAATCAATATAGCTTTCAAATAATATTTTAGTTTTAGTAGTAATATCTTTTGTTTTTAATATATTTTCTATTGTATTTACAATCATTGAATGACTAGCTTTAAGCCAATTGTTTTTAGTTGGTTCTTCTAAACTGATTGTTAAGAATATAAAAATTTTATGATATTGATTAGAATATTTTTCATTGATAATACTTTCATATTTTTCAAGTTGCCCTCCATCATTCCCATCAACTCTTTCACTTGCATATATTTTATTTTCTATTGTAATGATAAACTTATTGGATTCATCAACAATGAGTAAATCAATATTATCTTTTTCTCTAAAAATAGTAATATCTCTATTTTTATTTTTTGGTAAATATAAGTAGTGTTTTAATGAATCAATTTTTTTATCATTGTTTTCATCAATAACTTTTTTCAAAAAATCATCTAAAATTTGATATTCTAAATTATGTTCACTATCGTCAAACAACCAGCCTAAAATATTAGAGTGTTTAATCTCTTGCGTTCCCATACCTGTTATTTCTAATATATTAAAGTCCATTACATTATCATTGATTTGTGATAATATGTTTTGAACATTATCATTAAAAATTAAATTTTCAACTATCTCTTTACTCATTAACTAACCCTTTCAAAATAGCTACTTCCCATTATTCTTTCATTACCATCAACATTCACTTTATATGTGGCACCATTAAAACAAGTAGATTGATAGATTTTATCATTTTCAAAACCTCTATCTCCTGAACCAATATATTTCAAATCTCTTACACACTTTTTATATTCATAAACACTTTCAAACTTTGGATTTGCAGACTTGATAATATCTTTCGCACTTCCTGACATATAAAAAAAGTTTTTTTGTTTCATCTTTTTAAATAGATGTTGTATTTTGTCATAATCACTATGAAATAGTAATTTATCATCAATATGATTATCTAACAGCTTGATAATTTTTTCTGTAAAATCATAAAGTTCATCAACTTTTTTATATCTGATACTATCCCATATTTGTTCATATTCATTTTCAAGTTCAAAATTTTCTTTATGCTCTAACATGAACTATCCTTATCAAATACTTTTATACGATATTCACACATTCCATCAGCTATATTTTTCTCCTTATACAATCTTTCACAAGTACTGTTTATCATAGCTTTACTATTTAATTGCTTGTAAATTTCATTCCATATATTATCAAGTAAGTATTTGTCAGCTCCAACATTGGATATAAGTTTTAGTTCAACTTTCTTACATACTTTTAGTTCATCTTCAAATACTGCATTGATACTTTCTATAACTTCATCAATT
>JAYEMD010000057.1:0-4300 GCA_034717895.1 Campylobacterota bacterium
ACGAGGTGTTTAAAGATGTGGCACTATATTATAAAAACTTTTTTGAAGAGACAAAAGAGTTCTTTGACGGTTTTTTAAAACAAAATGTTCTAAACGGATATAAGTTCTTTAACGACCTTGGAAAAATGGAGGTTATAACCTGCGGTGCAACTCACGGTTTTTTACCTCTTCTTAGTGTAAATAAAAGGGCAGTTGAGGTTCAAATTGAGATTGCCGTAGAGTCACATAAAAGACATTTTAAAAAACCTCCAAAAGGGATATGGCTTCCTGAGTGTGCATATTATGAGGGGCTTGATTCTATATTAAAAGATAACGGTATAGAGTTTTTCTTTATGGACTCACACGGACTTATTTACGGTGAACCTACAGCATTAAACGGTGTATATGCTCCTGTATACACACAAAGCAGCGTTGCTGCATTTGCAAGAGATCCCCACTCGGCAAAACAGGTTTGGAGTTCAAAAGAGGGTTATCCGGGGGATTTTAACTATAGGGATTTTTACAGAGATATTGGATATGACCTTGACTATGGTTATATAAAAGATTATATTGATCCTGACGGTTCAAGGGTATTTACAGGGTTCAAATACCATAAAGTTACGGGTAACAGTGACTTTAAAGAGGTGTATGATCCAAAAAAAGCTTTGGATACAACGGTAAGTCATGCTGAAGATTTTCACTTTAACAGAGAAAAACAGTTTGAGTATCTTTCCCAAAATATGGATAGAACACCTATGGTAGTTTCCCCTTACGATGCCGAGTTGTTCGGTCACTGGTGGTTTGAAGGACCGCAGTTTTTATATAATGTATTTAAACAAATAGATAAACACAAGGTTATAAAAACAGTTACCCCAAACGAATATCTAAGTATGTACAGTAAAAATCAGGTGGTAAGTCCAAGTGCCTCATCATGGGGTGACGATGGTTACTATGATGTTTGGCTTAATGAAACAAATGCCTGGATATACAGACATCTTCATAATATGGCTGATGAGATGGTCTATCTTGCAAATGATAATAAAGATGAAAAAGATTTCGGCAAGATACGACTGCTAAATCAGATGGCAAGGGAGCTTTTACTATCACAAAGCAGTGACTGGGCTTTTTTAATGACAACTAAAACTGCAGTAGAATACAGTGAACAAAGAACCAAAGAACATATCCATAATTTCAATAAACTTCAAGATATGCTTGAGAGTTATATTGATTTTGAAGTTTTAGAAACCCTTGAATATAAGAATTCTATATTTAGTTTTATTGATTTTAGAACATACTGCACTAGCTATTAAAGGGGTAATATGTTTAGCAAAATAAAAAGTAAAATAACTAAACTTTTCAACAAACAGAGAAATAATGTTGAAAAGTTTGAAACTATACACAGCAAGCTTGAACATAAAAGAATATTACTTGACGGAAAAGAAGATGATGAGTCTTTAAAAGAGAAAATAGTTTTAGAGAATCTTATGATAAGAACTAAAAAGCTTATCATAAAATATAAGTAGAACGCTGTTATGTATTTAAATAACTTTTCGGTAATGCATGTTGAGGATGATCAAGATATTCAGGATATTGTTAGATATATATTAGAACCTAAAGTAAAAAATATCTATTTTGCTTCAAACGGTAAAGATGCCTTGGATATTTATGATAAACATAAACCGGATATTATATTAAGTGATATAAATATGCCGTATATGAGTGGCTTGGATATGTCAAAGAAGATTAAAAAGAAAGATCCGGATATACCTATTGTTCTTTTTACCTCATTCGACAATCCGGATTATTTAAAAGAAGCTATAAATACAGGTATAGATAAATATATAGAAAAACCATTTGATAATAATATGGTTTGCAATACCCTTGATTGTGTTGCTAAAAGTTTATATCTTAACACAGAAAAGAAAAATATGGAAAGGATGTTGCAAACGCAAAGTAAAGTTGCTGCAATGGGAGAGATGATAGGTAATATAGCACATCAATGGAGACAACCTTTAAGTGTTATATCAACTATAGCCAGTGCTTTTCCTGTTAAGATTGATCTAGGGAAGGAGATTTCACAAAAAGAGATATTAGATTATTCAAATAAGATAGTAGAACAGGTTGAATACCTTTCTAGCACAATAGATGATTTTAAAGATTTTTGTAATCAATCAGATAAGTTATTTTCATCTTTTAATATAAAAGATACAATAGATAAAACAGTAAATCTTACGAAAGATTCATTTATAAACAATAGTATAAATATTGTTCTTGATATTGATGATTTTATTTTTCTACAGAAAGAAAATGAACTTATCCAGGTTTTTTTAAATATTTTTAATAATGCAAAAGATGCTTTTAATATCAATGAGATAGATTACGCCAACAGGTATCTATTTGTAGATATAAAAAAAGAGCAAGAGAACTGCACTATTATTATCAAAGATAGTGCCGGCGGGATAGTCGATGAGGCTTTACAAAGGGTATTTGAGCCATACTTTACAACTAAATTTGAAGCTCAGGGGACAGGTATAGGTCTATATATGACACATAAGATAATAACAGAGCATTACAATGGAAAAATAGAAGCTTATAATGAGCAGTATAACTATAATGACCTAATGTTAAAAGGTGCAGTTTTTAAAATAATTTTGTAACTAAAGTGTATCTGTTGTTAAATATAATTCTCTATACAAAAAGCGTTCAAGGAGAGTGTATGGGAAAGTCTTATGAAAAAAAAATAAATAATATAAAAACTGATTTAAAAGAGATCTTTGAAATTTTAATAAAAGATAATAAAATGATAGTCGATATTATCCAAGATTGTTCAAAACAAAATGTAAAAGCTGCAAAGAAAGCTTTAAACAGTGACAATATAACAGCGGTAATAGAAAAAATAGATAAAACTATCTTAGATCATCTAGCTTTAAAAGAGATAGATAAAAAAAATATAAAGATACTTGCAAAGTATCTAAAAGTAAATAGTGATATTTTAAAGATATCAAAAAACACAAGAGTAGTAGTATCAAAATTAGATCTTTGTTGTAAAGATATAGAAGATAAAAATATAAAAAAATATGTACTTAAAATATATAATAATATTATCAAAGTTCTTAATATACTTGTAGAAGTTTTAGAGTTTGATGATGAAGATGAGATAAGTGATTCATATGATAATATCGTTATACTAGATTCTAAAATTGACTCGATTTATGAAGATATAAATAAGTATATATTAAAAGAGACCGACAAAAAGAATCATTATAGAGATATTATGATTCTTATAAGAAAAACAGAAAAAATATCGTCAAGAGCCGTTTCTATAGCTTCACTAATAAAATTTGACTGTTGAGATAAAAATAAATAATAAAAAAAGGCAAGGGATCCCTTGCCTTTTTTATTGTCTTTTTAAATATCTTCAGAGGTTTAAAAAACCTCTAAAGATATATCGTAACTGTTTGATTCTTTTAAATTATAAATAAATCCTATAGTTACACCTTGGTTTGTTATATCTACCCCTTGTTCACTTTGGCTTATTGTATTTAGTGAACAGATATATATCTTTTTAACATTTGGAGTCTCGAAGTGTAAAGTTCTTTTTAGGTAGTTGTCATTTATTATTATATGATCTGCAGCAATTTCAAGCATTGAGTATTGTTTATGGGTTTCAAGATATGCTCCGTTGAAGGTTACTCTTTCAAGATTTGCAAAGTGCAGGTTCCACTCTTGTATATAACTGCATGGATCGTTTAAGTCAACTTTTATATCTGAATTTACCGATATTTTATTTGTTTTGAAACTATATGATTTATTAAATAAAGTATCGTATCTTTTATCTATATAGATCCCGCCGTTTCTTTGTAGTGTCAGTCTGTTTTTTAATGATCTTAACACTTCAAAGGGTTGATTTGCAAAATCTCCATACTCTTTGAAACTGTTTTTAGCAAACTCTTCACAGCTTATATCAACCGGTACTATATGGTCTATGGCAGATTTTTTTAGATGCCAGTCGTAGTCCAAAGAGATATCTTGAGATACTTTTAGGGTATTGTCATGTATTGTTTTAACGTTATCACCCACATCTTGTGTTTCTGCCTCAAACTGAATATTCTTATGATAAACCTCTTTATATCTTGTAAGGGTATTTTGAAGATTGTAGTTGTTTTTAATAAGATCAAGCTCAAATATTTGACCCCCTTGTTTTGTTGAGATGATCGTAAGAATTTCATCTGTAATAAACTTATAGTCATCATAGCCGTTTAGGTCAATATCTAATCTCTCTTTTTTATTATCTAAAAGTTTTTCACACTCAATGATATAT
>JAYEMD010000058.1:0-19067 GCA_034717895.1 Campylobacterota bacterium
CTTGTATTTGGCTTACTGTGTGGTTCCCGTGTCTCATTCCTTATTCTAGCTTTTTAGAAATTTGTAGAAGCTAAAGCCTTGCACTAAAGTGCATAGTTTTTAACTAGCGTGTTTGGAACAATAAATATCACAACAAGACTAGATAAGGTAAATATTGTTATCTTTTGTTTTAATGTTATATTTTTGAACATAATAATTCCTGATAATAATTTTTTAAAATATTATCGAAAATATTATCGAAAAAATTATTTAATTATTGTTAAGTAATTAAATAATTTTATAATTCATTTGCATTTTTTATTATATCCAGTCCAAATTTATTACGAAGTTTCTGCATACTGTCACTTAAACTCTTTTTTTTATGATCATTTTGAAGATCAAGAAGGGAAAATGTTTGTTTTGTCTGTTCAATAAAGTTAGATACTGACAGGGTAAGTTTAATAACTCCATAGTCTTTAGTGTGTATAGTGTCATATAATCTTATGATCTCATCTTTAAAAAGCTGTTCGCTGAATATTCTGTTTACGTTTATACTTTGTTTTGTTTTGTATTTGTATTGATAGTTTATCTTTAGAAAATAAGTTGTGGGGTTTACATCCAGCTGTTTTGTCATATAAGATATATTTCGTGCCATGATTAATACTCTTCTTTTTATCTCATTATCATCAAAAACAGGATCAAATGTTCTTGAAAGTCCTATAGACTTTTTTGGAGTTTGTATCTGTATCGCTTCGTTGTCCGTACCGTGTATTCTGTTGTAAAGCGAAATACCCGGCTTCCCCCAAGAGTAGAAGAGTGTTTTGTGATCTTTTATATCTCCCAGAGTATTTATCCCTCTGCCTTGAAGTCTATTTTGGTAACCGCTTCCAAGTCCCGGAAACTCTTTTATGGGAATATTTTGTATATAGTTTTCTATATTGTTAACTTTATATATCCCAAGGGGCTTGGCATCTTCTGTGGCAAGTTTTGCTATCCATTTTGCCCTGCTTATACCTATAGATACGGGTATATCAAACTTTTGGATTATCTCATATTGAAGATGGGATGCAAAATCACGTATCTCATTTTCCTCTATGTAGTTGCTTACATCTCCAAACCACTCATCTATTGAGAATTGTTCAACTTTCGGTATCTTTGTTTTTAGATACTCGTTTATATTGTAGGATAATTCGTGATACAAAGGGTAGTTTGAAGGTACGATAATAAGCTTGGGATAGATTCGTAAGGATTCCTCAAGGCTCATAGCGGTTTTTACACCAAACTCTCTTGCTTCGTAGGAGCTTGTGACTACTATACCTCTTATTTTATCTTTACCGTTAATATTATCAACAAATCTTGATCTAAAGTCATTGTCTCGTACGCTGTGAAATACGGGAGTTACAAAAGCACCGCTGTTTTTATTTATAAGTTTTGTATGGTTTCTTTTTCTTTCAAATATATCAAGGTTGCTTCTGCTTCCTACTGCTACGGCTTTGTCTTTTAGTGTATTGTCAACACTTCTATGAGCTGAAACAAAAAAACAATCTATATCTATATGTAAAAAGATCAGTTTACCTTTTTAATTGTCTCATCAAAGGTATCCAAGATACCTTTTTTGTACTCATCGCTTTTTAATATCTCTATCATATCATTGTTTTTAGTAAGCTCTTTTATAAATTCATCTTTTAAAGAAAGCTCTTTATTTATAAAGTGATATAAAAGTGCTTGAAGAAAATCAATAGCAGCGAGCTTCCCTTGTATATATTTTTTTGAGTGATTTAACCCCTTGTTGTATTTAAGGTGTGTTTTTTGAAGATCTAAATAGTTGCTGATATAGTTAAATTTTTCATAAGATGTTTTCATAATGCAATTATATTGTAAGTATACTTAACAAATAGATATTTAATATATGTTATGATTACATAATATTATTTATCTAAAGTGTTTATTATAGAAACTGTAATATGGAGCTTCATCAATAAGTTTCTTTTTATTGAGGTTTATTTTTAATTCTATTTTTTCACATTCTTTTAACATATCTTTACCGTTTGGGTTTATACTGTAGTCAAGTATACATAAAGTATAGCGGTCTTTTAACTGGTTGATATAGTATGTTCTAAGTGAGATATCAAAGGATTCATTATGGATCTTATACTCGAATAATCTTCCAAGAGCATATGATCCCATCAGTCCAACTGCACAAGATATAGAAATGATATAAAAATAGTTCAATAGTAAGGAGGTTAGTTTTTTCATATAAACTCTTAATGTTACTTTATTGTAAATTGTACCATAAAACAGATAATATGGATTAAGTTCTATTTTAAGATATAAATATCAATACAAACACAATAAAGATGATTTAGTTATTGTGTTTGTTTACGGCTATTTGATTTCTTCCATTATTTTTACAATAGTACAGACCGTCATCCGCTACTTTTATCATCTTGTCAAGATCATCCTCTAAACCATAACATATACCCACTGAAGTTGTAAACTTTATGGAAAGGTCATCTATATTTATTATATTTTCTTCAAAAGCTTTTCTTATCTTTTCAAAGAGTTGTTCAGTGTCTTTTAGAGATATCTTTTCAAGAAGTACACAAAACTCCTCCCCTCCGAATCTTGCCATAAGGTCTGATGAACGAAGGTGTTTATTTAATATATTTGCAACTTCACATATTGCCACATCTCCCACATCATGACCGTATGTATCATTTATATTTTTAAATTTATCAATATCAAACATAGCAACTACAATATCTCTTTTATCCCTTTTTGCTTTACCGAATATTGCCTGACCGCTTTCAAAGAAAAACCTTCTATTGTAAGCTCCTGTCATAAAATCTTTATTTGCCATATCTCTTGTTTGCTCAAATAGTTCAAGTATCTCAAGGTTTGAATTAACTCTTGTGGTTACTTCAATTTGCGAGTATGGTTTGTTTATAAAGTCGTTTGCACCTATTTTAATGAATTTAGTAGGTATCTCAGGAGTGTCATTTGCACTTATTACTATGATACCCAGTTGATCTTTTTGATATTTCTCACGTATTTTAAGAGTTAGTTCCATCCCATTCATATTTGGCATATTATAATCAGTAACAACAAGAGATATTTTTTTATCGTTGTTATTAATAATATCCAATGCTTCAATACCGTCTTTTGCAGTTAAAATATTCAGTTTTAAGTTTTCTAGCATCTTTTTTGCTATCGAGAGTTGAGTTGCCGAGTCATCAACAATCAGTACATAGGTATTGTAGTTATTTAAAACTCTTTTTGCCATAAGAACCGCACTGTTTATACCCTGTACTCCCTCTTTGGGAATATAATCAATTATATCTTTTTCAAGTATGGTTTGTTTAAAGGTTTCATTTAACATCCCCGATAATACAATGCTTGGTATATTTTTTTTAACTGCATAGTCAACAAGATCACCGTCTTTTACATCGGGCAGATGAAGGTCAAGTATTGCTACATGTATTGTAATATTATTATTTAAGATATGTTTTAGAGCTTCTTTATAAGAGGAAGCTTGTAGTATATTTATATTTTTTATATCTCTTTTTAGAGTATTCTCAAGCATTGTCAAAGTTACTCTGTCATCATCAACTATTAGTATATTTTTCATATGATTCCTTCTTTATTTTGATTATATAAGGTATTTTAATATCAATTTTAAGTTACTATTTGATTATAAATTATTAATCCTTAATTTCACAATAAAATTTTATCTTTTATGCTCTTTTTGGTTGTTTTTATATCTTTAGAGGTACCCTTTATATGAAATTTGATATTATAATATTTAAGTAAGGTATATAATGAAACAGTTTTTTATTTTGATATTTTTTATTACATCGTTAATGGCTGTAGATTACAGTGAGATGAGCACACAGGAGCTTGTAGCCGTTATTGGATATGTGAAACCCCCAAATCAAGAGAAGTTTATTAAAGAGCTTGATTCACGGGTATATGCTATGACAAAAGAGCAAAAGAAAAAATATCTTAACTATAAAAAAAGTATTAAAAAAAAGAGATAGTATGAGATATAAGATACTCCTTTTAGAAGATGATGTTACTTTAAGTCAGACCGTTGAAGAGTTTTTAGATGAGAACGGTTATGATGTGACTTCTGTATATGAGGGTTTAGAAGCCAATGAGATGATGTATGAAAAAAGTTTCGATCTTTTTTTATTGGATGTAAATGTACCTAATATTGACGGTTTTGAGCTTTTGAAGCAGCAGCGTGACAATGATGTAAAAACTCCTGCTATATTTATAACCTCCTTAAATTCAGTAGATTCTTTAGAAAAGGGGTATAAAAGCGGTGCGGATGATTATATAAGAAAACCTTTTGCTTTAAAAGAGCTTCTTTTAAGAGTTGAGACTATTTTAAAAAGAGGATTCTTTCATGACAATGACAATAGTGTCAAAATAACTCAAAATATAAAATATGATACCAATACAAGTATATTGTATGTGGATGAAAAACCTGAAAATTTAAATCTCAAAGAGTCAAAACTTTTAAAACTGTTTTTACAAAACTCTGATAGAGTGTTAACTCATCAAAAGATATATGATACCCTTTGGGACTATGATGAGACCCCTAGTGAAAGTTCACTAAGAACATATATAAAGAATATAAGAAAGATAATAGGAAAAGATAAAATTGTTAGTATTAAAAAGCTTGGATATAAATTTACTTAAAAGAGAAAAGACCACACTTTTTAGTTTTTTGGCTCTTTACTCTTTTCTTACAATTATAATCATCTCAATAGTCTCATTTTTATATTATGATTTTAAAAAAGAGATTATGCTTCAGGAAAAAAGGGAGCTGCTTCACAGCTACTCTAATGATCTTGCTATGATATTAAAATATATGCATATTAACTTTGATACCCAAAGATACTACCCAAGAGACGGAAGATTCAACTCTGCTATATATGACAGCGATAAACAACAGATCTTTTCACTTCTAAAAAATAAAAGAATAGAGTTTGATAAGGTAAGTTATATAGCAGATGATAAGATACACTATATAGCGCGGCCCGAGTCACACTATCTTGGGACAAAGTATATGATAATAGAGATTGACGATGATAAACTGTGGCTAATAGATCTAAAACAAAATATTATGATCTATGGGTTTTTAGCTTTTTTATTTATGTTTGGTATCGGGTATTTTTTATTGAATCTATTTTTAAGACCTTTAAAGGATGCTTTGATGCTTTTAGATAGATTTATAAAAGATACTACCCATGAACTTAATACACCCGTAAGTACTATCGTAACAAATATGGAGATGATAGATACAGATACTATTGATGAAAAAACGGCTAAAAAAATAAAAAGGATCGATATAGGTGCAAAGACCATATCAAATATCTACCAAGACCTTACATATCTTACTTTGAACAATAAGATCATATCCCAAGATGAGAGTTTGGATATAGCCAAAACAGCACAGCAAAGGGTGGAATACTTCAAAACAATCGCTCAAGGAAAGATGGTAGATATTAGATTAGAGATCAATGATCACCCTGTATTAGTGATAGATAAAAATAAGTTCTCAAAACTTCTTGACAATCTTATATCAAATGCAATTAAATACAATAAAATCAAAGGAACTATAAGAGTATCGGTAAACAGTAACAATATAACTGTCCAAGATACGGGGATAGGTATAGAAAAAGAGAAAATATCCCGTATGTTTGAACGATATACCAGGTTTAATAAAAGTGCAGGGGGATTTGGTATAGGACTTAGCATAGTTTCTATTATTTGTGATGAGTATAATTTAGATATCAATATTGAATCAGAACTTAAAAAAGGTACAAAGGTGACAGTATCATGGTAAAAAAGCTTTTATTGATTTTTATTTTAATAACAACAAGCTGTTATAGTGATATATATGAAAATAACTGTGTATCATGTCATAAAAAACTTCCCGTTGGCTTAGATAAACTGTTTTTTAGATATCTGCTAAAATACAGCAGTAAAAAAGAGCTGCAAAAAAACTTAAAACAATATTTGTTAGACCCTTCATCAGAAACTACCGTTATGCCCGAAAGTTTTATTGACAGGTTTGGTATAAAGTCAAAGACAACACTTAAACCAAAAGAGCTTGATAAGAGCTTAGAGGTTTACTGGCAAACATATAAAGTGTTCGGCAGACTTAAATAATCGGTAATATTAATTATTAAAAGTTATTATGATATTATTTATAAAGTATAGTGTAGGGTAATATGTATAATAAAATAAAAGTAAAATATATGATCATATTTGTAGTTCTATTTGGCGCTATCTTTATCTGGATGAGTAATGAAAAAGATCAAAAATTATCTAATTTTTTTAAAGAAAGAAGTGTAGAGTCGAAGCTTCATTATGATGCCATATATAAAAAGTATCAGGTGCTTTCAACAGTTATATTAAAAACAGATATTACAAAAGAAAAAACAATAAATATTTATAAAAATGTTAAAGATTCATCCCAAGATCAAAAGAGTAAAATACGAAAAGAACTTTATAAGGCACTTATAGATTCTTATAATATTTTAAAAGAGCACAATTTAAAGCAGCTGCATTTCCACCTTCCAAATAATGATAGTTTTTTAAGATTTCACAAGCCTGCAAAATTTGGAGATAATCTTTCAACTACTAGAGCTACGGTAAAATATGTGAATGAACATAAAAAACCAATAGACGGCTTTGAAGAGGGGAGGATATATAACGGTTACAGATTTGTTTATCCTCTTTTTTATAAAAATGAACACCTAGGCAGCGTAGAGGTCTCTTTTAGCACTAAGGCTATGAGTGATGAGTTTATGGATAGTTATAAAAACCAATCAGCTTTTTATATAAATAAAGAGGTTGTAAAAGAAAAAGTATTTGATTCTGAAAAGTCTAATTATTCAATTAGCCCTTTTAATAATTATGTTACAGAAAAGATTTTAAACACGGGTTTAATAAAATATAGTAAAAAAACTATAGATACAATTAATAAAACGGATAAAGTAGATAAGATAATCTCTTTATTTGATAAGAGAGTAAACGAGGTTCTTAGTTTTATACCTGTTAAAAATCCGATATCAAATAAAAATGTAGGTTTTTTCGTTATTAAGCATATAGACTCTCAATACTATAACAATAAGCTAAACAATTATTATATCTCTGTGTTAGTTACGGCAATTATGTTGGCTTTGGGTGTTTATTATCTATATTTTACTTCAATTGCCAGATTAAAATCAAAAGAATATGAAAAAACACTTCAAAAGGAGAAGAAAAAAGCTATAGATGCAAACAGAAGTAAGTCTGAATTTTTAGCGAATATGTCCCATGAGATAAGAACACCCCTAAATGCTATTTTGGGATTTGTGACACTTTTAAAAGATGAATGCAAGCAAAGTACAGCCTATGAATATGTTTGTACAATTGAAGAATCGGGTAAAAACCTTCTTCTTATTATAGAGGATATCTTGGATCTAAGTAAAATTGAAAACAATAAACTAGAGATAGAAAAAGTAGACTTTGATACTGCAAAAGAGTTTAAATCTATTATTGATATATTTAATGCAAGAGCAAGTGAGAAAAATATAGTGATCACTTTAAATATAGAAAACAGTGTTCCAAAATATATAAAAAGTGATCCTTTAAGATTGAAACAGATAGTTGCAAACCTTTTAAGCAATGCCATAAAATTTACCGGCAACGGTAAAAAAATATATGTAGATATAAATTACGATAAAGGGATATTATATGTTGCCGTAAGAGATGAGGGTGTAGGTATAGCTCAAGATAAATTAGAAAAAATATTTGAAGCTTTTGCTCAAGAGGAGAGTAGTACCACAAGAAAATATGGAGGTACAGGGCTTGGACTTGCTATAAGTTCATCTTTGGTTAAACTTTTGGGAAGTAGTTTAAAAGTTGAATCAAAAAAAAATAAAGGTAGTAAGTTTTACTTTAATATTCCTGTAGAAAAAGGGAAAGAAGTTATACAACGGCATCGTTATAAAAAAGGTACAACGTTAAATAAACATATACTGTTAGTAGAGGACAATATAACAAATCAAACTTTTATGAAAGTGTTATTTAAAAAGCTATTAGTAAGCTACACAGTGGCAAATGACGGTATAGAGGCGATAGAAGCATTTAAAAAAGGTAGTTATGATATGGTTCTTATGGATGAAAATATGCCGAATATGAATGGTATAGAAGCGGTAAAACATATATTGGAATATGAAGAGCAAAATAATCTGGAACATACACCTATTGTTGCATTAACGGCAAATGCACTTAAAGGTGACAGGGAGAGATTTTTAGATGCCGGTATGGATGAGTATCTTACTAAACCTTTAGATACGGATAAGTTAATAGCTACTGTAAAAGAATTGTCTAAAGATTAATAAAAAGCAAATTCATATCTTTTATCTAAAGAGATATTTGATATAATCAAGAACGTTATATAGATAAATTTTATAGTTGAATTATTAAAAGGTAAAGTATGGTAGAGAGTGTTGTAAAATATCTTGAAGAGGTTAAAATATCCTATAAAGAGTTTGATAGATTAATGAGTTTTTATGAATTTAAAGACACTATCATACATAAACAATATTTTGAAGATATGTGTAGTGTTATAGCAAAATGGTTTACATATAGCTTTGAAACTGCCGCAATGAAGATAACCACATATGATATAGAGCAAAGTGTTGAGAAGGTTGTGTATGAAAGCAGTAATAGTTTTGATGAACACACGGAACCTTTTATATTAAGCTTTGACTTTTCAAAGTCTTATCAGGTAAACGGAAGAATTTTCTTTAAATTGAATAATATAAAGCATAAAGAGAAAATAGATAATGATAAACTATATTTAGATTTTATATTTTATGAATTAAGAAGTATACTTATAAATCACTTTGTAATTAAAAAACTTCAAGATTCTTCATTTATGGATGATACTTTACAGTTGCCAAATAGGAAGTTTCTTATAGCTCATCTAAATAATCTAACACCGATAGTTTTAAAAGAAAATATTGAACTTGCAGTATTAAAGATCCAAGTTGACAGGTTTAAAGCAGTAATTGATGAGTTTAATTATGATATAGGTGTGCAGGTATTAAAAAAACTTACCGAAGTATTAAAAAGAAATATCTCAGATACAGATCTTGTGACAAAGTTTGATCATAACAGTTTTTTGATATGTATGCAGGATGTGAAAGATGATATTGAGATATCAACTTTAGCACAAAAATGTATAGATGATTTTGCCAAGGAAGAGGTTATTGTAGATCCTTCAACAAATCAAAAATTAAAAAAGACTATTTGTGTGGGGATTGCTATATATCCTAAAGACGGATCTACACTTGATGAGTTGTTTAAAAATACAGATATAGCTTTAGATGAAGCTAAAAATTTAGGAAGAAGTTCTTATGAGTTTTATAAAGATGATCAAAACAGTGCAATAGACTTTTTTTAGATTTCATTAGTGATAGGGATAGTTAAAGAAACTCCTAAAAGAGATGATTTTGCATGTGCCGGCATATCAACATAAACTTTATAGGCATATAGCCCTTAAAGCAAGGGATTTAAGTATACTAAAATAGTTAAAAGACCACTTTTGTGAGCATAGGTGACCCATTAAAAATCATTAGAAAGTAATCATATTAATTTTTGATATAAAAAATATTTGAGTGGGATTCACAGCATTATTACCATTTTTTTGATACAATAAGACACTATAAAATTAAAAGGTTGTAATATGAGTGTAAATGAAGTATTAGAACAAGCATTGGAATTAAAAGTAAATGAAAGGTCAAAACTTGTAGACGAACTTTTAAAAAGTCTTGATAAACCTGATGAAGAGATAGATGAGATTTGGGTAGTGGAAGCTGATAAACGCCTTGAAGCTTATAGAAGAGGTGAACTTAAAGCTGTACCAATGGAAGATATTTTTAAATAATGAAAGTTTTATTTTTAGAACTCGCTGAACAAGAGTTTTATGATTCACAAGGTTATTATGAAGAAGAACAAACAAATCAAGGAGAAAGATTTAAAAAAGAGATTTACAGTGCTTTAAATAGAATACAAAAATTTCCAAATATGTATGTTAAAATCAGAAAAGATGTTAGGAAATGTGTTGTAAATAAATTTCCGTTTAACTTACTCTATTCAGTTGAAGATGATCATATACTAATTATAGCTGTAGCACATCATCATAGAAGACCTGATTATTGGGTCGATAGAATTAAATAAATATTGTGAAGGCAATTTCAAGAAAAAAAATTACGCAAACTATTGAATATTGTTATTTTAAAGATATTAGTTGTAATAAAACTGCTAAATTACTTAAAATAAGTAAAACTTCAGCATCAAATTTTTTTAAAAAATTCAAACAATCAAAACTTAAATATACTGAAATGATTCTTTTGTTGAAGAATTATTTAAAAAGAAGAAAAAAACACCTAATCTAGCAATTCAAGAAAAAATCAAATTGAAAAAAGAACGAATTATAAAAATACTTCATCAATCGCCTCATTTATATGAGATAAATAGAACAAGTTGGAGACAAAAAGATTTAGCAATAGTATATGAAGAGATACATAATGAATCTATAGGAGCATCAACAATATCTGAGTACCTTAAACAAGAAGGTTATGCATTTAAAAAAGCGAGAAAAGTATTAACCAGTCCTGATCCAAAATTTAGAGAAAAGTTAGCAGTAATTACTGAAATACTATCTAATCTAAAATCAAACGAAAAGTTTTTTTCAGTTGATGAATTTGGTCCGTTTGCTATTAAAATTCAAGGCGGTAGAAGTTATGTAAAAAAAGATGAAGTAAAAATTATTCCTCAGCTGTAAAAGAGTAGAGAGAGTTTAATATTAACTGGAGCACTAGAGTTATCTACAAATCAAATGACTCATTTTTATTCTGAAAGAAAAAATACAGATGAAATGATAAAATTGATGTATACACTATTGAAGCAGTATAAAAATCAAAGTAAATTGTATCTATCATGGGATGCCGCTTCTTGGCATATTTCAAAAAAATTAAAAGAAGAAGTTAAAAAAGTTAATCAACAATAAAACTCACCAAAAGTAATTTTGGCACCTTTACCATCATGCTCACAATTTTTAAATGTAATTGAATCAGTATTTAGTGGAATGGCAAAAGCAATAATTCATATTCCTTGAAAAAAGACCACAATCAAAAACTAAATACCGCTAACTGTAATTACTATATTTCTACTCCCTCCATAGTTTCTATGTTCCCCTAAATATATCCCCTGCCACGTGCCAAGATTAAGCTTTCCATTGCTTATAGGGATAGTTAAAGAAACTCCTAAGAGAGATGATTTTGCATGTGCCGGCATATCATCATCTCCTTCATAGGTATGTGTATAGTAAGGTTTATCGTCACATAGTTCATTGAATAGGCTTTCAAGGTCATCTCTTACCTCTTTTTCACAGTTTTCATTTATACTTAAAGATGCACTGGTGTGCTTTAAAAAAATATTCATCATACCCGCATTTATGCCAGAGATATTAATCGATGATAGAATCTCATTTGTTACTAGGTGAAAACCTCTTGGTTTTTGCGATAGTTTTATCTCTTTTTGTATTATTTGCATATTTTCTCTTTTATTAATGTTTAGAACCTTTTTTAGAAACGTTCCTTAACCAGAAGTATCCAAATAATCCTGCAAATAATGAAGCGCACAGAACACCTATTTTTGCTTGGAAAATAAGCTCAGGGCTGTTGATAAAAGCTAAATCTGCTACAAATATCGACATAGTAAATCCAATACCTCCTAAAAATGATACACCGAATATCTGGCTTATGGTACTGTTTTGTGGAAGTTTCGCAATTTTTAATTTAATGGCAAGCCAGGATACACCGAATATACCAATAACTTTTCCAAAAATCAATCCTGCAATTATCCCTAAAGATACAGGCTCTATTACAGTATTGCCAATAGAATTAAAATCTATAGCGATACCTGCATTTGCCAAAGCAAATAAAGGTATAACAATAAGAGCCACGGGAAGATGAAGATCATGTTCCAGTCTTGCAGCAGGACTACCCACTGAATCAATCTTATCTTTTATATTCGAAAGTATAGCTTTTTGTCTCTCATGCATAACATGATCAGTTGCTACGGGATAGTTTTCGTACTCTTTAATAAGGTGTTTAGTATCATCGGCAAAAGTTACCGGTGTTCTTTTTGGGGTAGATGGTATTGTTAAAGCTGCTAAAACCCCTGCAATAGTTGCATGAACTCCGGATTCAAGCATAAAAAACCACATAAATAAACCTATGATAAAATAAGGTAAAACCATATGTATACCAAATCTGTTAAAAGATAATAAAATTAAAAACATTAAACCTGCTAATCCTAAAGGGATAATATTTATAGTATCCGTATAAAACAGTGCTATTACAACTACGGCACCCAAGTCATCTACAATAGCAAGAGCAACCAAAAATGTCACAAGAGCAGCAGGAACTCTTTTGCCCAAAAGTACCAAGGCACTAATTGCAAATGCAATATCTGTAGCCATTGGAATTCCCCAGCCTCCTGCACCGGCAGTACCGTTGTTTATACTCATATAAATAAGTGCAGGGAAAACCATACCACCAATTGCAGCTAAAATAGGCAAAATAGCAACTTTTATATTTGACAGCTCACCAGCCGTGATCTCTCTTTTTATTTCAAGTCCTATTATAAAGAAAAATATAGCCATCAAACCGTCGTTGATCCAATGGTGTAAAGAGTGTGACAATTCCCAAGAACCAACATTAAAGTCTATATTCATATGAAAAAAGTGTGCGTATATATCAGCCAAAGGTGAATTTGCCAATAATAAAGCCAATATGGTCATAATCATTAAAACCAAACCTGTTGTGGTCTGTGCATGAATAAAGTGTTCAAAAGGGGTAGCTATTCTTTTGAATGCTTTTTCCCAAGGTGCGTATAGTTTCATATTCTTTATCTCCTAAACTAAATATTATTTGATTTTAACAAATTATTTTTAAATCTATGTAAATTTAGTAGTAATTATAACAAAATAAAATATAGAATAAGATCTTGTTCTATTTTAGAGGTGCCCTTTAGTTGATGTTCTATTTTGTATGGGTATAATTTCGTTTATGGATAAATTGCCGATATATGATCTAATAGATGAGATAAAAACAACCTTACAAAATAACAACACTTTGATACTTCAAGCACCTCCGGGTGCCGGGAAAAGTACGGTTGTACCCATATCATTACTAGATGAACCTTGGCTTGAGGATGGTGTTATAATAATGCTGGAGCCAAGACGTGTGGCAGCAAGAGCCGTTGCACAAAGGATGGCAGATCTATTGAGAGAAAAAGTGGGTGAAAAAGTTGGTTATATTGTAAAAAATGACAGCTGCAGGTCTAAAGATACAAAAATAGTAGTAGTAACTGAAGCAATTCTGGTAAGGATGATTCAAGATGACCAGAGCTTAGAGGGTGTAAGTGCCGTAATCTTTGATGAGTTTCATGAAAGGTCAATCAACACTGATCTATCTTTGGCACTTTCTTTAGAGGTGCAGCAGCTTTTAAGAGATGATTTGAAGCTGTTGATAATGTCAGCAACCTTAAATTCAAATGCACTATTAAAAACACTCGGTAAGGTTCCCGTTTTAACTTCCAAAGGAAGATTGTTTGAAGTTGAGAATATATATCTGCCAAAAGATAAAAAACAGCCTGATCATAAAACTATAAATGATACTCTTCTTGAAACTATACTACACTCTTTGGAAAATGACAAGGGTGATATACTTGTATTTTTAGCAGGGGTAAAAGAGATAAGAACTTTACAAAATGAACTTTTATCAAAAACAAGTAGTGGTATTAGAGTTTGCCCTTTGTATTCGGCACTGTCAAAAAAAGAGCAGGATAGGGCACTGTATGAAAAGGATAAAAGAAAAGTTATCCTCTCAACAAATATAGCTCAGACCTCTTTAACAATAGAGGGTGTAAGTGTAGTGATAGATACGGGTCTTGAAAAACTATCAGTATATGACTATACAAAAGGGATGGATAGATTACAGCTTCAGTTTATATCAAACGATTCAGCTATACAAAGAGCGGGTAGGGCAGGTAGAATATCACACGGTAAGTGTTATAGGCTTTGGCATCAAGGTAAAATACTGACCCCTTCAACTAAAGCTGAAATACTAAGGGTAGATCTTAGCTCTTTACTTTTAGAGGTAAAACTTTGGGGTAGTGAGGATATAGAGGAGCTTACATGGCTTGATATACCAGCTAAAAGTTCTATAGATGAAACAAATGAACTTTTAAAACAGTTAGGTATGGTTGATAGTTTACATAGTATAAGCAAGCTTGGTAATATTGCAGTTAAATTTTCCACACATCCAAGACTTAGTTTTATGATACTAAAATCTTATGAGATGGGGTATGGCTTTGAGGGGTGTTTACTGGCATCAATTATTGAAAATAAAGATATCTTTAATGGCTCATATAAAAGCAGTGATCTATATGACAGGTTTATACATCTGTATGAAAATGATCTAGATCATAAGTTTATAAACAGATATATGGCAAATGAAGTACTGCTTCAAGCAAAAAAGCATGAAAAGAAACTGCAAGAGTTAAAAGAGGACTATAAAAGAAATATCAAGACCAACAAAGAGATACTGTCGGTTCTTTTACTGTTTGCATACCCGGACAGATTAGCAAAGCTAAGACAAATGAATACAAATAGATATAAGCTTAGCAATTCAAAAAGGGCTTTTATAGATTTTGAAGACACACTTTTTAATCAAGAGTATTTAGTAGTATCAAACCTAAACGGAAAAGATCAAACCTTTTATATTAACCAATCACTGCCGATAGAAAAAGAGGATATAAAAAAACACTTCACCCATATAATCACCTCAAAACAGCAGGTAAAGTACAACAAAGAGACAAAAAAGTTTGATATAAAAGAGAATATCTTTTTTTCAGACCTGCTTTTGGAGTCAAAGGCTGTTTCTAGTAAAGATATAGATTTCACAATATTGATAAAAGAACTTTTAGTTCAGGAGGGATTAGAGCTTTTAACCTGGAGTAAAAAAGCTATAGATCTTAAAAACAGAGTTGTATTTTTAGCTCAACATAAAAGTGAACAAAACTTTCCTTCATTTGATGATAAAATACTTTTAGAGAGTATAGATATATGGCTTGAACCGTATTTAGAGGGGATTAAAAGCATAAAAGAGTTAGAAACCTTGGATATGTACAATATTCTTCTAGGGCAACTATCATGGGAGCAACAGCAAAGATTACAGAAGCTTGTCCCTACACATATTAAAGTACCAAGCGGTTCAAATATAAAGATAGATTATTCAAACGTAGATAATCCAATATTAAGTGTAAGGATACAAGAGCTATTTGGTATGATCTCTACCCCAAAAATATTAAAAGATACAATATCTTTACAGATACATCTTCTCTCCCCTGCACAAAGAGCTATCCAAATAACATACGATCTAAAAAGTTTTTGGGAAAACTCTTACGAAGAGGCGGCAAAAGAGTTAAGGGGTAAGTACCCTAAACACTATTGGCCTAAAAATCCTTTAGAAGCACAAGCCACAAATAAAACAAAAAAAACATATATTAAATAAAACTTAATAATTTCTTCTTAATTAAAACTTTTTATTCTATTAATGTATAATCATCTACAATAGAGTATAAGAAATATTAATAGTAAGGAGAGAGTTATGGAATTATTCGCAGCATTGTTTATAGTCTCGTTTTTTGTTGTACTAAATGAGGTGAGAGTTGCTTTGTTAGGTGAGAAAGACACTTTGTCTGAAGTATTTATCTTACTTTCTACTATAGTTGTGGGGGTACTGTTTGCAATAGTAGCCTAGTATAGTATATAGTTCACATATATTTTTACAGGTGTTGGTTCTTTGGGTCTTGGATAATCTTTATATGCTATTTTTATAGTTTTTATAGTATTTTTATCCAAGCTTGAGTATTTTGAACTATCTGATATAGTTAGGTTTGATATATCACCGTTTGGGTGAAGTGTAAATTCTACAATATTTGTACCTTGTTGATTTGTTCGTATTGAGATGGACGGATATTTAAGATATTGTTGAGTAATTTTACCTATGGTACTTATGTTCTTCTTTATATAGTTCTTTTGAAATAAGGAGAGATCTTGGTACTGCAGTTCATACAGTTTAATATAGCTTTTGGTTATCTCATCTAGTTTTTCTAACTCTTCTGACTCTTTATATTCGTTTAGATGATTATCTTGTTCTAATACTTTATTTACTTGATCTGTTTTTGATAAAGTGAAAAGAGTTTTTAGAGTTTTAACTTTTGAAATCTCTTTTGGCAGACTAATCGTTTTTACCTTTTTTATTAAATCTGTATTTTGTAAAACAGCTTTCCTCTTTTTTTTCACTTGATTACTCTTCTCTAAACTTTTTAATTTTACAAATTTAATATTTGTAGTAGGGTTGCTATTTGTTATGGTGTTAGATCCTTTTTTAGTATAGTTTTGATTAAGTTTATAATTGAAGTTTGTAAATATTAAGTAATGTAAAAGCAATGAGAGAAAAAAAGAAAAAAAGATTATAAAATATTGTTTATACATAAATAATATTTAATTTAGATATCTAAGATGAGATCCCAATAGGCAAGTTTTTAAAAACTTGCCCATTCATCGTCATCACTAGAAGATCTTATTGGTTGTATCTGAGATGTAGGTTTAGCTGCTGTTTTATTTGCAGACGGTTTTTCCCCCATTGTTTGAGGTATTGTATCTGTTTTTGCAGCTACGGCTGTTTTTTTAGCTTCTATATTTGCTTTCCCTTCAAACTCTTTTTTCTCAACATCATTTACTATATTTTCAGCTAGTTGTTGAGTCTGTACTGCTATATTTTTTGATGCACTTGCAACAGAAGCATTTTGCTGTGTTTGCTGATCCAGTTGAGTTACCGTGTCATTTATCTGCTCAATACCCTGCTGCTGCTCTTTACTTGCTGATTCTATACTTGAAATAAGTTCAATTGTTTTAGAGATACTCTCATTTAGATGTGTATATCCGTTGATCATATCAGTGGAGATGTTTTTACCGTTGTTTGCTTTTGAAGTTGCATTTTCAACAATAGATTTTATCTCATTTGCAGCTTCTGCCGATCTTGAAGCCAGGTTTCTAACCTCTTGTGCAACAACTGCGAAACCTTTACCTGCTTCACCTGCTGTTGCTGCTTCAACTGCTGCATTTAGTGAAAGGATATTTGTTTGGAATGCAATTTGATCAATAACGCTTATAGCTTCATTAATAGCCGTAACTTCTGCATTTATCTCATCCATCGCCCGTGTAGTTTGAGATGCTAGATTTTGACCTTTGTTTGCTTCATCTGTTAACTCTTTAGCAAACCCTGACATCTTAACAACATTTTGTGTATTGTTTGCAATATTTGCAGTGATCTCTTCAATTGCGGCAGCTGTTTCTTCTAAAGATGCTGCTGCAGAGTTTGAAGATTTGTTTAGTGTATCAACATTCCCAAGCAATAGATGAGAACTGTCTTGAAGCGTAAGCCCGTTTCCTTTGCTGTCTTGAAGCATACTGGTTATAGACTGTTTCATTGAGTTTATATTGTCAATAAGTTCATTTATAACACCACCTTGTTCTATACCTTCAATAACAAGATCATTTCTATAGTCATAGTTTACATACTGATTTAAAAGATCATTCATTTGTACAAATCTATCTCTTGTATTATCAAGCATTCTGTTTATATTGTTTTTTAGTGTTTCAATAGATTGGCTGTTTGCTGATCTTGTGATATGTTGTTTATAATAACCGTTTGCAACTCTAGCCATCACTTCATCGGCTTCCTGGATAAGTTTCATATCTTGCTCTATACCCTCTTCAATTGATTGTAAGTATTTATTGAAGTTTGTAGATATCATACCTATCTCATCATCCGATTGAACTTTGATTTTAGAGCCTGTATCTTTTGAGTCTATAAGGTTGATAATAGCACTATTTAGATCGTTAAGAGGAGAGATAACAACTTTTCTTAAAATTACACTTATTGCTATTAAGGTAAATATAACAAGTCCCAAGATTATGAACAGAGCAATATTAATCATCTGTCCGGCATTGTCAATTGCAACATTTACTTTTTCTAAAGGACTTGCAACTATAGCAATACCAAGTTTTTTATCTCTAAAATCTTTTATATCTATCTATGTATGTATAATAATACTTATCACTTATATAATGATTTTTATCAAAAAGTTCTTTCATATCTATAGAGTTTGCATCTTCCATAAACGGTTTATTTCTAAACTTTTGTGATATTACATAGTGAGTTTTAAATATAGAGTCCTCTTTAAAGGTCTTTACTGTTGATACTCTTTTATCCATAAGTAATAAAAAAGCATCTTTCTCTCTGTCAAAAGATCTAGCTACAGAGTTTAAACCTTGTATAAACTCTAATGAACCTAGATGAGTACCTTTATCTATAATAGGTAAAACAGATCTTATAGATAACCCGGCTTTTCCTAGTTCAAAAGTATTAACGGCAACTTTTTGTGCATTTGCTTTTACTATACTATGTCTAAAGCCGCTTAGGTCATCACCGAATTTTTCAGGTTTCCATGCTCTTACAAAGGAGTTATTCTCTTTTGTATGTATATGCACCTTTATATTTTTAAATTCAGTTGATGCTTTCATGTTTGCACCCAAGGTACTTAATGCTTTGATTGCCAGTTTTCTATCATTTGTTTTCAATGATTCTTTAACGGCACTGTCGTTTGCAATACTAACAGCATTAGATATACCAACACTTTTTTTTGCAAAAATTTTGTTATTTGCAGAAGTTTGAAGTGTTTTGTCAACATCTTTATGTACATATAACTCGGTTTGACCTTTATAATAACTAAGTATTAAAAAAGCCGATATAAAAGCTACTAAAGATACAGCTAGTACAGATACTACTATTTTTTTAGAAATTGTCAAATTCCCCATATTTCGTTCCTCCTTGTAGAACTATATAATTTCTCATTATAACATGATTTTATTACAAATGTAT
>JAYEMD010000059.1:0-4144 GCA_034717895.1 Campylobacterota bacterium
TGCAACAAGGTTTATCTTCTTAAGAGAGAGTTCATATTCTGGAACATTAGAGTTTTATAAAAACGGTAATATCAAATTTAACGGTAAAGTTTATGACGATTACAGATTTGAAAACTCATTTTTTAGAATGATACCAAAGTTTTTAAAGTTTAATAAAATCTATAATGATATCAACCTTAGAATCTACAATATGGATGCCTTTAAACTGTTAGAACTTGATGAGTTTAAAAACAACCCTGATTGCTTGATAAATCTCGATCCTCCCTATTTTCTACAAGAAGATATACAATATACTATTGACGATTTAAAAACATTAGAAAGTAAGCATTTAAAAGATTGTAAGATTTCTTATAATCAACCAAATTTTCCACACCTTGATGTGCTTAATTTATTTCCAAAAATAAACTTTATTTATAACAATAACTCACACCAAATTTTAGATTATTATAATGAAAAATTTGGTGTTAAATCTATGCCTTATGATAGAAAAGAAAAAATGACTGCTACAAAAGACAAAAAAACAAAAATAGTTCAAGAAACTATCTCTTATCATAATTCACTACTTAAAAATCTTTAATCACTCCTCCCTCCTTATCACACACCCCATTTTTTCAAATGGGGTTTTCCAATTACCCCTAATAATCCCCGTATATATCGAGTTTCCACTTGTCAGTTTTCCCTAGGTTTAAAATTTTAATGTTTAGCGAATCGTTCGTATAAGCAAACAGAAAAATTTTCATTTAGGTGAAAAAATGCAAACAGAAATTGTAAAAACAGAAAAAATAAAAATTGGTGTAAGACTACTTGAAAGAGAAAACAAAGATATTGGTTTTATAGCTGAGTCTATCAAAGACAATGGTTTAATCAATCCTATCGCCATAGATGCAGAGTATAACCTTATTAGCGGTTATTTGAGATTAGAAGCATTTAAAAGCTTAGGTTACCAAACTATTCCTTGTGTTGTTTATTCAAGTTGTGATGAAGATAAAAAACTACTACTTCAAATTGATGAAAACTTAGCAAGAAAAGACATATCCCCATTTCAAAAAGGGAACCTATTGAGTGAGAGAAAAAAGATATATGAAATCTTATTCCCTGATTCAGTAAAGGCAGTTAAATCAGCTAATAACGCAAAGAAAAAAGAAGATAGAAAAGACCTACCATTGGTATTTAATGACTACATAGCAAAAGAGATGAACTGTGACCCTAAAACCGTAGATAACTACATTAAAAGATATGAAAAGGTTGTGGGTATGGATAAAGCTGTTGCAGACAACCTAATCACTTATGAAAACAGAACAAAAAGAAATTTTAAAGGTGTGGAGATAGACAAAATTATAGAAATGTCAATTGAGGAGATACAGTCTATGAGTGAGAAGCTTGAAGAAGCTGTTCATAATAACATTAAGATTGAAGTTAAAGATTTAATTGGTGACACAAAAAAGAAAGATAACACCGATCTAATTTTCAAACTTGAATTATTAGAAATTGTTTCAAAAAGTGTTCAATTTAACGGACTTAAACACAAAATTCAAATTGATACTACAAAAGCAAAAGAGGCAAAAAAACACAGTAAAAAATCATATAAAAAACAGATTCAATATCTTTTAGGTTTGATTTCTGATTCTACCCAATTAGGTGCTAATTCAGCTAACAACATACCACCATTAAATATATAAAAGGATTGTTCAATGACAGATAACACAAGTGAAATTTTAGAAATGAAATCTATGTTAAAAAAACTCATTGAGTTAAATGCAACACCTAAAAGGTGGTTAAATACAAATGAGGTTGCCCATTACCTTGGATACTCCAAAGAGAATATCCACAAAATGGTTAAAAATAATCAGTTTCAAGAGGGGCTACACTATTACAAAAAAGTCAAAAGACTACTTTTTGATAAAAATGCTGTTGACAGTTGGGTGGTTAGTTCAAGCCCTGCTAACAATAACACCTCTTATGACGAAGATGAAATGATAGACGATATTTTATCTTCTTTGGCTGCTTAAGTAATCAACTTATCACTTACTTGGCTTTTCGTAAAACAAACACACAAATAAAATTATAAATAAAGGACATTAAAAATGACAAATATACTAACACAATACAAAAACTTCCCAAAATCTAAATTCATAGAATTATTATTTATGACAAATGACTATAACAATATTTTAAATATGTTTAAACAGTTTGAGAACTCTATGTATATTCAAGCTTCTCATACAGTAAATTTAAAAACTTTAACTTTTCAAGAAGAAGTTACATTAAGTGGTTTAATAGACAAATGTGGAAAAACTGAGCTATTTATTGAAAATGAGCTTTCAGATATGTTTGAACTTACTGATGCAAAGATAGATTATAACAACTATAAATATTTTCCATTTGAACTTATTAAACTTGATTTACCTCAAGATATGATCGGTCAAAGCGTATATATTTACAATAATAAAAATGAGATATTTTTTCACTTTACTAATATTGAATCTAAATATAATATGCAGTGTAAATTTAGTAATAAGGGACTATATTTTCAAAATTCATATTCAAGTATGTATTTCAATAATGAGATAGAAAAAATATCAGAAAAAGTAAAATCAAAAATTCTAATTGCCCTTACTTATACTTTATCAGCAATGTTATATCTAATCAACTTTGAAAATGACAATGCAAAAGTAAAAAAGGATATGAAAAGAGAAGAGTATCAATCAAAATATACTCAAAAACAACTATCAAAACCTAAGATAGCTAAAAAGTTAAATACTAAAAAGAACACTATCAAACTTACACTTGATAAACCTTGTGAACAATCAAATAATATTACATTTAGAACAAACAATAAAATCAATAAAAAGTTTTTAGTTAGAGGACATTGGAGAAATCAAAGATATGTTTCAAACGGTATTGTTTCATATAAACAAATTTGGATTAAACATTTTTACAAAGGTATAGACAACAAAAATTTTCAATCAAAATCTTACAAACTTTCTGCTTAATAAATTTCTTTAAAACACCCCTCAAACCTTATCACATTAACCTACTTTTAGCCGTTTTTTACCTATAATGCTGATGCCTTTACGGTAATTGACGGTTATTCAATACATAATAATTATATGGAGAATAACACAATGTCAAGAGTTAAATTAAGAATTAACAAAACAAAAAAAGGAACTGAGTTTTTAGGAGTAGATTTCCTTGATAACAATGGAAATAGACAACGAAAATCACTTGGTTTAGAAAATACACCTGAAAATAAAAAAAGAGCACTAAATGTAATCATTCCAAAGATTACATTGAAACTTGAAGAAAATAAGGGTGAGTTCTTTAAAAATAAATTACCAACTGTTTATGAGTTCGCATTAAAATCAATTAGTATGCACAAATCAGAACGAAAAGAGGATACCCATAAGGACTATTTGGGGATTTTAAACAATCACATCAAAGATATCTTAGGTTCTAAAAGAATTGATGAAGTTAAAGCATCTGACATAAAGCAATGGCAGACAGATTTAATTGAAATAAAGGGATTAAGTGCAAGTAGAGTAAAAACTTGTAGAAAAGTTTTAAATATGATGTATAGTGATGCAATGGATGATGATTTATTAGAAAAAAGTCCATTATCAAGAGTATCTGCTCCAACAATTATAGCCCCTGAAATTCAACCCTTTACGCCCGAGGAAGCTTTAACTATTATTCACAATGCACAAGATCAGATTCAAAACTTTGTGGCACTTGCTTTTTTTACAGGTGCAAGAAGTGGAGAGATGTTAGGTTTAAAGTGGGAAGATATAGACTTTGCAAGAAAAGAGATAACTATTAAAAGAAGTATCAAGATGGGTAAAGTAGGGAAAACCAAAACTCCTTATAGTGTAAGAACTATTGATATGATTGATAGTTTAGTTCCATTTTTAGAATCTCAATATCAGTTAACTGGTTCTAAAAAGTCTTATGTATTTTTAAATAGAGATGAAAACCATATCTATGACATAAAAAGAATCAGAGATACACATTGGAAAAAACTATTAAGAGACCACTGCACAGTAACACTCCAAAATAAATCCTATAAAACCCCTTGTTTAAAGCCTTTAAAAACACTTTTTAGCTATAACAATATATAAATACAAAGAATAATTCATTCACAAAAGGT
>JAYEMD010000060.1:0-4138 GCA_034717895.1 Campylobacterota bacterium
CAACTTTAGAAGAGTATGTAAATCTTGATTATACAAAAGAGTTAAAATGTGTTGGAGTAGAGCAGGGGAGTGTATTTGATAGTATGATAAAAAATGTTACACACCTAAGGGAAGCTATTACAAAAACACTTGTGGAAAATAAACAAAATGGACTTACTCTACAAAAAAGCAGTGCAGTTTTACTATCAAATGTTGATACACTAAATAAAAACTCAAATGATGCAGCAGCAGCCCTAGAGGAAACAGCCGCAGCACTTGAAGAGGTTACAAGTAATATATCTTCAAATACACAAACTGTAGTTCAGATGTCAAAGTTCGCTTCAAAAGTAACATCTTCTGCAAACGAGGGGCAGCAACTAGCAAATGAAACAACAAAAGCTATGGATGATATAAATACGGAAGTAACGTCTATAAGTGAAGCTATTACGGTTATTGATCAAATCGCATTTCAGACAAATATCTTATCATTAAATGCAGCAGTTGAAGCGGCAACGGCAGGTGAAGCGGGTAAAGGCTTCGCAGTTGTTGCTCAAGAGGTTAGAAACCTGGCAAGCAGATCGGCAGAAGCCGCAAATGAGATAAAAACTCTTGTTGAAAATGCCACATCAAAAGCGAACAACGGTAAAGCTATCTCCGATAAGATGATAGAGGGATACAATGGATTAAATGAAAATATCTCTAAAACTATAGAACTTATAAGTAATGTAGAAGCATCATCCAAAGAGCAACAGTCGGGTATAGTTCAGATAAACGATGCTATAAACTCTTTAGATAGACAAACACAAGAAAATGCAAATATTGCATCGCAAACAAACTCTATAGCATTAAAAACAGATGAGATCTCAAAAATAGTAGTATCAAGTGCAGATGAGAAGCAATTTGTAGGGAAAGAGAGTGTAAAAGGTGATGATTTAACAACAGATACAAGAGTACAACCTGCCCAGGCACAGGTTGTAGCTAAACGATCTGCACCGGCACCCGCATCAAAAGCAAGTATCACTCCCGTAACTGCTTCAAACGACAATGATGAATGGGCAAGCTTTTAAAAGCCTGCCTTATTCAAAGATTATTTGCTTTTAAAAATATATCTTTACTGTTTTTAGTAGAAAAAACAAAAATCACTTTTAGATCTTTGTTTTTTTCTAAAAATCTTTTTACTGCAGCATAAGCAATACGGGCAGCTTTATCTTTTGGATAGCCGTATATCCCCGTAGAAATTGCAGGAAATGCTATAGTGTCACATCCAAGTTCATATGCAAGTTTCAAACTGTTTAGATAGCAGTTTGATAAAAGCTTTTCACAATTACCGTTACACATTGAATATATGGGACCAACCGTATGTATAACATAACGGCTTGGCATATTACCGGAAGTTGTAGCTGCAGCCTCACCTGTAGGGAGTCCCTCTGGATAAGTCGTATCTCTTAGTTTTTTACACTCTTCTAACAGTTTATCTCCACCTGCACGGTGTATAGCACCGTCAACGCCTCCCCCTCCAAGCAAAGAACTGTTTGCCGCATTGACTATTGCACATACTTTTTCTTTTGTAATATCTGCAACTTTTAGATCAATATTTTTCATATTCAACTCCCCGATAAAGTTATTAATAAATAAGACCATCCTTTTGTAGTGATCACCTTGCCAATATATTTTGCCGCATTTTTCACATCTTTGGAAGTTGTCGTGAAATATTTTTGTTTTAAGCTCTATGGAGTTTATGATCTCACTTTTATCTATCTTATGAAGTGAAGCGTTGCACTTTAAACATCTGGAAAAAGGTTTGATAAGATCAATCATATGAAAGTGTTTAAAAATAGTTTTTAGCTGCTCTTTAAACTCTCCGTGGCGAATATATAAGACATTTGATTTTTCCATTCTGTTATAAAGCTCTTTATCACTTGTAAGAACAATTCTATTTTGTTCTTTTGATAAAGATATTATCTCATCATCAGGTATAGTTTGGAAATAGAGTGTATCAAAACCGAAGATACGAAGATACCTGGCTATTTTTCCAAGATGGCAGTCTGCTATAAATTTCATAAGATAATTATAGCAGATAAAATCTATTTGTTTTTATATATCTTAAATTTAAAGTGTATCTCCTTATTAAGCCCAAAGAGTGAGCTCCTTTTATCTGATCTATAAAGCACTCCTTGGATGGGACTGCCCGTGTATATCAATATAAAGGGCACCTCTAAAAACAAGTTTAAAAAATTAAACTTGTATAGAAGTAGCTTTATTGTAAAATAATCTTTATGGAACTAATAGACAAAGAACATAAAGTGTATTTGCTCAATGATGATAATTTTGATTTTCCCACTTTGGATATGATGGGGGGTGATCTAGTAGCACTAGGAGGTGACTTTCATCCCCAAAGAGTTATAAGTGCATATGAAAACGGTATCTTCCCCTGGTTTATAGATGAATACAATTATATACACTGGTACAGCCCCCAAAAAAGGATGGTGCTGTATCCTAATGAGTTTAAAATATCTAAAAGTTTAAGAAAAACAATCAAAAACAGAGGATTTGCGGTAAAAAGCAATGAAAATTTTGAAGAGGTTATAAAAAACTGTGCTTCAATAAAAAGGAAAAATGAAGATAGTACCTGGATAAGTGATGAGTTTATAGCAGCATATATCAATCTGTATAAATTAGGTTATGCTTTTTCTATAGAAACTTATCTTGACAATAAGCTTGTGGGTGGTTTGTATGGACTTATGATAGGTGATATATTTTGTGGGGAGAGTATGTTCTCTTATGTAAATGATGCTTCAAAAGTTGCATTTTATCACCTATGTTCTCAGGCAGAGCAAAACGGAATAAAACTTATAGATTGTCAGGTATATAATGATCACTTGGCATCCCTTGGAGCAAAAGAGATAAGCAGAGAAGATTATTTTGCCATATTAAACAATAAAGAATAGTTTGGTTACAATCATATTATAAATTACTTATAAAGGGGTAGTTATGGGACTTATAAAATATATACTTATTGCGGTTTTAATGAGCGGTAGCCTTTATTCTCAGACTAATAAAAAATTGGCATATTTGGTTTCTGATATTAGGATACCTTTTTGGGATATTATGGCCAGAGGTATTAAAAATGAAGCCAAACTCAAAGGTTATGAGGTACAGATATACAGTGCACATAATATAAAAAAAACAGAGTTACAAAATACGGCAAAAGCAATTGAGTCAAAAGTTGACGGGATTATTATATCTCCTATTAACTCTTCAACTGCCGTAACTATTTTAAAGCTTGCAAAGCAGGCAGCTATCCCTGTTGTTATATCTGATATAGGAACACAAGGGGGTGAGTATCTATCTTATATATCATCAAATAATCTAGACGGTGCTTATAAGATAGGAAAAGTACTTGCTAAAAAGATGCAGGAGTTAAAGCTGGATAAAACAGCTACTGTAGGGATCATAGGTATCCCACAAAAACGAGCTAACGGCAAAGCTAGAACGGCAGGATTTATGAAAGCTATGGAGGAAGCAGGGATAAAAGCTGCAGGACTTGAACAGCAGGTAAATTTCACATATAAAGAAACATATAACTTTAGTAAAAAACTAATAGATAACAACCCCTACTTAAAAGCACTGTGGCTGCAAGGGTCAGATAGATACCAAGGTGCTTTAGACGCTATAAAAGATACTAAAAATGAAGGTGAGATACTTCTTATTTGTTTTGATGCGGAGCCTGTATTTTTGGATATGATACCAAAAGGAACCTTAGTTGGTGCAGCAATGCAACAGCCTTTTTTGATGGGTGAGAAGTCCGTAAAGGTACTTGCCTCTCATATAAACGGAGAAAAAGTAGAGAAAAATATTCAGCTGGAGGTACTTGCAGTATCAAAGGATAATATAGAGAAAAAACTTCCACTTATAAAAAGAAACGTATTAGGGATAACTAAAAAGTAGAAGCTAAAATGATAGATATTAAAAAAAAGTCTTTCTCTTACATTTTGGTAGCTATTGTGGTGACAGTAGTTACTTTTGTCAGCTTTGTACACGCTGCATATTCTTATGTAGACACAAAAAGCAAATTGATCAACGAGATTGAAGAATATGCCAAGTTTATACCGTTTTAAATTAAAACTAACTATCAATAATACATAATTGTTCTTTCATA
>JAYEMD010000061.1:0-18506 GCA_034717895.1 Campylobacterota bacterium
TGTAAGTTGTACATACATATGGTGTCCCGGTTCCATTAACATAACAGGACCCATTTGACATCTTCCTAAACAACTTGTTCTGATTGGTTGAACAGGACCCATAAGACCTTTTTCCATCATTCTTTGAGCCATATGGTTAAACAAGTCTCTTGTCTGCTCATTTACACACGAAGGTTTTGGCATCCCCGGAGGTGAACTTTGTTCACATTTAAATATATAAAAATTTGGTTGCGGCATTGCTGGCATTTCCATTATAATTCCTTTTTGTTGTTTATTGTTGTATAAAATTTTGGCATTTTATCTAAGATATATTAAAGTTATCTAAAAGTTAAAACTTAATAATCTTCACCCTCTTTGTGCATTCTGCTTTCAAATTCGATCACTCTGTTTCTTCCGGTACTCTTTGCTTCGTATAGTGCCTCATCTGCGAATTTTATACACTTCCATAAACTATCACCATCTTCTGGATAGTAGGATATACCCACACTTAAAGTCTTGCTGAATGTCTCGGTAGGAGCCGTAAAAACTTCTGAAGCAAATCTTTTATTTATATTGTTTGCTATCTCCAAAGTTTTCTCTTTTGTAGAGTTTAGTAACAATATTAAGAACTCTTCACCGCCGTAACGTACCGGCATATCTGAATTTCTAACTGAATCTTTCATAATTTTTGCAAGTTTTTTAATAACGGTATCACCCACATCATGTCCATATGTATCATTTACTTTTTTAAAGAAATCTATATCGACCATCATCACCGCGTGTACCGTATTTTCTTTTGTTCTTGATGATATATCTGAATCTAATAATTCATTTAAAAATCTTCTATTATACAATGAGGTCATAGGGTCTCTTAAAGTTGTCTCTTTAAGTATCCCCATAAGAATCTTACTTTCAATAACAGGCTTTGCCATCTCAAGATAGTTATTTATTACAGGTATATATTCTTTTATTCTTTCTATCTCTTTTTTTTGTGAAGCTTGTATATGAAGAACTAAAGAGTGTTCCTCATCTATAGTATAACTAAGACAAACATATTCACTTGTTTTTTGTTTACAATTCAAACATATATTATCAAAGTCACTGGATAATACAGTAGAGGAGGTTCTAAATGCTCTACACAGATTTGCATTACCGTCAAGCTCAACCCCGTTTAGATCTGCTGAATTATAAACTATATCTCTTGTTTTTGTTTTATTACTTATTTCAAACAATATAAATTTATCTATATCAAGCTCTATAGTCTTTTTAAACTTGTATATTTCTGAAAGCTCATTTAACCTTTGTGCCACTTTACCTGCTTCATTGGTAAGAGAGGTGTCTATCTCATAAGAAAAATCACCTCTGTATGCTTGAGATATTCCGTTTTCAAGGTCATCAAAAAGTTTTATATATGGTCTTATATAATAATTAGCCACAAAAATTGATATTACAAGTATAACGAGTACTATAAATAAAATCTTGGCTGCAATTAATACCCCCTCCATCCTTGTTTCACTAACCTCAAGGTCCATACTTATAACACCAAGTATATCACCCTCTTTTGCAGTATGACACGTAATACAGTTTGGATTAGATGTAGATGTTGCCATATAGGGTATACTTACTTTTAAAACAACGCTATTTACACTTTCTAAAAGTTGTGTTTGTATCTGTTTGGTTCTTATTACCTCTTTTTCAAGATTTGTTGAAATATTTTCACCGTACAAACCTTCCCCGTACTGCTCTATAACAGACTGCGATCTTAAAAGATGAAAATTATCTATATGTTGATTTCTTGCTATATTACTTAAAAACAGGTCTCTTTTATCCATAGTACCGTTAACCATATGAGCTGTAAGACCATCTCTTACGTTTTGAGCAATACTTATAGCTTTATCTGTTGTATTTTTTATACTAAACTCTTTAAAATTATATATAAATACCAATATACTTACCAATGATACTGAAAGCATCATAGTTATAACTATAGTTAAAACTTTTTTATTGGTACTCATCTTTTATCCTAATAATTCCAATACTATCTCTTTATCATTTAACGGCATTTTTTGATCATATATGATCTGATGCTGCTCATCACCTTTACCTAGTATACACACAAGCGGTTTATCATAATATTTTGCTAACTCTAAAGCTTTTTTAATTGCTTCTTTTCTATTTAGTTCAACCGTTACATTATCTTGTTTTTTGATACCTTTTAAAATATCATCACAAATTCTGTCAGGATCTTCAAATCTTGGATTATCACTTGTAACTATAATCTCTTTTGAGTATTTAGCCGCAACTGCACCCATAGCTGCTCTTTTAGTTCTGTCTCTATCTCCGCCTGCACCAAATACGGTAATTATATCACGATCTAAAAAGTTATTTAATACCTTTTCCATACCGTCGTATGTGTGTGCAAAATCTATTACTACCAAAGGATCATCCGATACAACTTCCATTCTACCGGCCACTCCACCGAAGAATTCAACTTCATCACATATCTTTTGTAAAGATTCTTTTGTTAAAAGATTAACAGAAGCGATAGCTGCTGTTAAATTATATACATTAAACAACCCTATCATGGGTGAGCTGAAACTAACAACATTTGAAAAATGTTGAATAGCAGCGTGCATACCGTTTTTAAGACTGTATGCAGTTACTTTATAGGTTGCAGGATTATCAAGACCGTAAGCATATACATTTTTCATCTTGAATTTTATATTTGGATCATCTTTATTTATCAGTTTCATGGAATCATCGGCAAAAAAACTACTTTTTACATCTATATACTCTTGAAGTGTTTTATGATAATCTAAATGATCGGAAGTTACGTTTGTGTGTACTTTTAATGCAAAATCAAGCCCCTCGATACGATTTTGTTCAATGGCATGGGAACTTACTTCCATTATAAAATATTCACAACCCTTATCAAGTGCTTTTTGAATATGTGAGAAGTTTCCAAGCTGTACCGGTGTAGTAAGAGTGTAGTCTTCCATCTTTTCATCATTGATAAAGAAACCTCTGGTACCTTGAAGTGCAGTTTTATAACCAAGATCAAGTAGTAACGAGTATACGGCAGCGGCAGTTGTGGTCTTACCGTTAGTTCCTGTTATACCCACTATTTTAATATTGGAAAAATCAAAATTTTGTGATAGTTCACTACTATTTATAAACTCTTCACACCCTTTGTTTTTCGCATCTTCTACAAACTTTTCATTATGTTTTGATACTACAAAGGTACTGTTTTTACTTACTTCGTTTGAGTTATCTGTAAATATCTTATTATTTTGAGTTAGTTTCAACTTCACCTCTTTCCAACTTCTCATATAAATTGCTCACTTCATTGTCGTATGAGAAAAACTCATTAAAACCATCCAAATAATTATAAGCAGTATGCCTGAAATTATTCTCTATAAGTTTATTAATAAAGTCTATTAGCTCCTCTTTTGTTGTGATTGCAACCTTTGTACTAAACATTATATCCTGATAAGCCTCTTTAAATGAACCTCTTGATTCAACAAGACTCATAAAATCTTTGTACTCAATAGCATTTAAAGCTTCAACACTACTGTGTGAGATATCTTTTAAAAGAGTCATCATCTTATCTTGGTCACCGTCATTGGCTTCTATAACATCCTCTACATATTTTACCGCTTCATCAAAATCAATATCTTTAGATACTATAAAGTAGTCAAATAAGCTTTGTGCTTTTTCATCACTTTCCAACCCTACATCACAAAAGATGCAATATAATTGATACTCCTTGTTTGAAGGGTCAGTAGATACTACTTGAGAGTATAAAAAAATTGCCTTGTCATATTCTTTTGCGCTAAACAAAGAATGGGCTTTTTTTAATATATCCTCTGTATTAACCATTAAGTATCTCCTCCTCCATACCCTGTGGAACATTTATAATTTCAAGATCAGGATGAATTGCTGCTTTTAACTCTTTTTCAACAATAAACTTTAGCGTACTTCCACTTGCTGCACATCCCACACATGCACCTTGTAGTTGTACATAAACTTTCCCCTCTTTTATTTGTAATAATGCTATTGCTCCACCGTCACGCGCTAACATAGGTGCAATTTTTGTTTCTATGATATTACCTACAGGGGCACGTAGGTCTTCATCCGTAAAAGGCATCGTCATTTTTACTTTTCCTTATTTAATTTTTTTCTTATTTACTAAAACTATACCAACAGCAGTAACAACTAGTATTACCCCTATTGTTTGAAATATAAATGTTAAAGTTACAGCTTCACCCATTATGAGTTAACAACCTCGTCACATCTTTGACATAGTGACCCTTCACTTGAAGCTCTAAATTTCCAACATCTTGGACACTTAGCTTCATTTGCTTTGTATACTTCAAAATCTTTCCCGTCAACTTGGAAACTCTCTATCGGGTTTGCAAGTTGTTCACGTACAACCTTACTTACCACAAACCAATCTTCGGCAACCGTACTGTCCAGCGATAAAATATCATCACTGTTTGTATAGATAACAAGCTCCAAAGTTGACTTTATAGTTTTATCTTTATTTAGTTTATCTTTTATTTCTGCAAATTTACTTTTTGCTTCAAGTAAATGTTCTTCGTTAAGTTTTAATTCAACTTTTGGAAGATGATACTTTGGCATATCAAAGATATCTTTTGCATCACCTTTTATAACAGCCGGTGCATGCTGGATTAGCTCATCCATAGTATATGTAAGAACAGGTGCCAGTGTAGTTATAAATGCACGTGCTATCATAGCCATAGCTGATGCAGATGCAACTCTTGCAGTTGAGTCTTTACCGTCACAGTACATTTTGTCTTTACATACATCTATATAGATATTTGACAATTCTGCTACTAAGAAGTGGTTTAATCTGTTTAAACCTCTACTGTAATCGTATTCTCTAAAGCTCTCATCAACTTCAGTAAACAGCTTTTGAGCTTTATCCAAGATCCACAGATCAACTTCACTCATAGTATCAAGCGGTGCAATCTCCTCAAGATCGGCAACATTTCCAAGTAAGATCTTACCTGTATTTCTTATCTTTCTGTATTGTTCAGCCATCTGCTTTAAAATACCGTCGGAAATTTTAAGGTCAGATTGGTAGTCAGACATTGCAACCCACATTCTAAGTATCTCGGAACCGTACTGCTTGATAACCTTATCGGGTGCTACAACATTTCCTTTTGACTTAGACATCTTTTCACCCTTAGCATCTACAGTAAATCCGTGAGTAAGAATAGATTTATAAGGAGCTATTTCAGATGAAGCCAGTGAAGTTAAAAGTGAAGATTGGAACCAACCTCTATGTTGGTCGGAACCTTCCAGATACATATCGGCAGGATATGTTCCCGCATCATAGTTTCTACTTCTTAAAACAGCATTTTGTGTTGAACCGGAATCAAACCATACATCAAGAATATCCATAGTTTTTTCTAGATCTTCCGGATTTAATCCGCTTCCCGGGTATAAAAGCTCTTCTATAGTTAAGTCATACCAAGCATCAGCACCTTTTTGTTCAAAGATCATCGCTACATAGTTAAGTACTTTCTCATCATAAACTATCTCGTCTGTAAGCTTATTTCTAAAGAATGCAATAGGCACCCCCCAATCTCTTTGTCTAGAGATACACCAGTCAGGACGACCCTCTATCATGGTTCTAAGTCTGTTTTCACCGTGTTCAGGGTAGAAAGTAACTTCATCTATAGCATCAAGTGCATTTTCTCTTAGTGTATTTCCTTTTTTACCGTATGGCTGATCCATAGCTATAAACCATTGTTTTGTTGCTCTGAATATTACAGGCTTATGTGTTCTCCAACAGTGCGGGTACGAGTGAGTTATATCAACTCTTTTTAGTAAGTTCTCACCTAAAAGCTCTAAGATTCTGTCATTTGCTTTAAATACATTTACGTTTAAAAACTCTTCCGGATTTGGAAGAAGATTTTCTCTTACGATTGTATTATCGTATGCACCGTTTGCACCTACGGGCATAATAACATCAAGACCGTATTGAAGACCAACTTTGTAGTCATCCTCACCGTGACCCGGAGCCGTATGAACTGCACCTGTTCCTGAGTCCATCATTACGTGATCCCCAAGAACTATTTTTGACTCTCTACCGTTTAACGGGTTGATTGCATATGTGTTCTCTAAAGTTTTAGGATCAACATCTTCACCCATCTCACCAGAAATAACTTCATCGGCTTTTAATGTTCCGAAAAGTTTTTTAGCTACAATAAATCCGTCAGTAGTTTTTACATACTCCTCTTCACCGTTTATTGCGATACCCGTATTTGCAGGTAAGGTCCAAGGTGTTGTAGTCCAGATGATAACTTTTGCATCTTGCTCTTTTAATTTAAATGCAACAAAAATAGATGGAGATACCTTATCCTCGTACTCAACCTCTGCTTCCGCTAATGCTGTTTGTGCAGCCCATGACCAGTATACAGGCTTAGATCTTTGTACTAATAGCCCCTGCTTTGCTATAGCAACAAGTTCCCTATAGATATTTGCTTCAAATTTAAAGTCCATAGTTAAATATGGCTTTTCCCAATCAGCTAAGATACCTAACTGCTTAAATTCATCTCTTTGAATATCGATAAATTTTGTTGCATGATTTCTACAAAGTTCTCTTAACTTTGACTTTGGCAGCTCTTTTTTCTTTTTACCGCCGATTTTCTCTTCAACTTTTTGTTCAATCGGAAGACCGTGACAGTCCCAACCCGGAGTAAATCTAACCGATTTACCGTCAAAATAGTGATACTTGATAATAATATCTTTAAGTACTTTGTTTAGGGCATGACCTATATGTGTATTTCCGTTTGCATAAGGAGGTCCGTCATGCAGGGTAAAACTCTCACATGACTTTCTGTTTTCCTTCATTCTGTCATATACTTTTGTTTCATCCCAAAGCTTGTACGCTTTTGGCTCATTGTTTGGCAGGCTTCCTCTCATTGGGAAACTTGTTTTAGGTAATTGTAGTGTGTCTTTATAATCTATTGCTTCTGACATATTCTTAATAATCCTATAATCTAAAATAAGCTAAAGTGTACCAAAAAATAGCTTAGAGATGCCCTAAATTATTTATTTTTGCTAATACGGTACATATATGATATATCTTATAATGTTTATAACAGCTTTTGCCTCTGCTACACTACTGCCCATAGGAAGTGAAGCAGTGCTTCTATATAATATAGAACAAAATCACAATATGTACTTACTGTTTTTCTTTGCAGTAATAGGAAATACCCTTGGTGGATATGTAAACTACTTCATAGGTTTAAGAGGCGAAGAGTATGTGGTACAAAAAGCTCTTATAAAAGAGAAAAAGATAGCAAGTTACAAAAACTATTTTGATAAATACGGTGCTGTTACCTTACTGTTTTCATGGCTTCCTATTATAGGTGACGGTTTTACTTTAATGGCAGGGGTACTAAAATATAACTTAACAAAGTTTTTTATATATCTATTTATCTCAAAGTTTTTAAGATATCTTTTAGTGATATCTATATATATTTATTACAAATAAGGATTTTCAATGAATAAATTTACACATATGGAAGAGTTCCAAAATATTTTAAGACAAAGAGGGGAAACCGTAACATGTGCAGAAAGCTGTACGGGAGGTTTGATCTCCTCAATGATTACAGAGATTTCAGGATCTTCAAATATCTTTAGAGGTTCGGTAGTTACATACTGCAATGAGGTAAAAGAGCAAGAACTTAATGTAAAAAAAGAAACAATGATCAAATACGGTGCGGTAAGTACCCAGACCGTAGAGGAGATGCTTATAGGTGTTTTAAACAAATTTGATGCAGATTATGCCATGGCAGTGAGCGGTGTAGCGGGACCTACAGGTGGAACAAAAGACAAACCCGTAGGAACTGTTGTAGTTGGAGTTATGAGTAAAAAAGGGCTTAAGGATATTGATATTTACTGCTTTAATGGAACTAGAAAAGAGGTACAGATTCAAGCGGCAAATATGGCTTTTGAAAGAATTTTTAAAATTTGTTGCAAAAACCCTTGACAAATTAATTTTTTTCTATTATAATTCCGCCACGAAAAAAGCAAAGAGGTTTTTTAAACAGCTTAACTTTTTAAGTAAGTGACCTGTTAGCTCAGCCGGTAGAGCATCTCCCTTTTAAGGAGGTGGCCGTTGGTTCGAATCCAACACGGGTCACCATATTTTTACTTAGAACCAAACTTTAAGTAGATCTTATTTTTTATTTGTTGGCCCCATCGTCTAGCGGTTAGGATCCATGGTTTTCATCCATGTTACCGGAGTTCGAGTCTCCGTGGGGTCACCAACATTTGGTCGATTAGCTCAGTTGGTAGAGCGCTACCCTTACAAGGTAGATGTCACTAGTTCGAGTCTAGTATCGACCACCATAATTTTAAAAAAAGTTGCCCAAACGGCAGGTTTTTTAAAAATGAATCTCTGCAAGTTTAATATACTTCAGGATATTTTAATATAGTGCGGTTGTAGTTCAGTTGGTTAGAATACCTGCCTGTCACGCAGGGGGCCGCGAGTTCGAGTCTCGTCAACCGCGCCACTATAAATTTAAAAAGTTGACTTAATGTCAAATTTTAAAGAACATTTTTATTATATGTTAAAAATACAATATTGACCTGTTAGCTCAGCCGGTAGAGCATCTCCCTTTTAAGGAGGTGGCCGTTGGTTCGAATCCAACACGGGTCACCATGATTTAGAAAGTTGACATTGTGTCAGGTTTTTAGATAACTTTTACTTAAAACCAAACTTTAAGTAAATTTTAATTTTAATTGTTGGCCCCATCGTCTAGCGGTTAGGATCCATGGTTTTCATCCATGTTACCGGAGTTCGAGTCTCCGTGGGGTCACCAACATTTGGTCGATTAGCTCAGTTGGTAGAGCGCTACCCTTACAAGGTAGATGTCACTAGTTCGAGTCTAGTATCGACCACCATAATTTTAAAAAAGCTGCCCAAACGGCAAGTTTTTTAAAAATAAATCTCTGCAAGTTTAATAAGCTTCAGGATATTTTAATATAAAGTGCGGTTGTAGTTCAGTTGGTTAGAATACCTGCCTGTCACGCAGGGGGCCGCGAGTTCGAGTCTCGTCAACCGCGCCACTTTATTTTTTCAATTCTTCAAAATATCAAATAACACTAAACCATAACTTTAAATCAGTAAATTTTATTTTTCAACCACATCAACTATTTTTTCAATACCGTTTTTACCGATAGCTTTAAAAAGAGTTTTACTTATTAAGTTTATATCTTGATTAATAGCATCAAAAAAATACTCTTCACTTAGTTCCTTTTCCTCTTTTAAAAAACAAAGCTTATTGTCTAAAAGATATTTTGCATTATGGTATTGATGATTAGAAGCTGCATAAGGGAAAGGGATAAAGAGGGTAGGTATACCAAGTGCCGTTAACTCCCAGAGGGTGCTGGCACCTGCTCTGCTTACCGCAAAATCTGCATTATCCATTTTTGTTAATATATCAGAACTAAAGTCAAAAACATCTGCTTTTATATTCATACTCTCATATTCTTTTTTTATAAGATCAAAGTTATTCCTACCTGTTTGGTGAATTATCTTTATATTAAGTTTATTTAATCTTGGAGCAACTTTTAAAGCAAATTCATTTATAGCTTTTGCCCCTTGACTGCCGCCCACGAAAATAACACAGTTTACTGCTTCCCTTACTCTTGTTTTATCAAAAAACTTTTGATTTATAGGATAGTCTTTTACTTTTGAATCTTTACTATATGAACTAAACACCTCTTTAGCCCTTTTTGATGTTAATTTGTTCAATCTTCCCATAACTGAATTTTGTTCATGGATATAAAAATCTTTATTTGTTAAAATTGCCGCAAAACTTGCAGCTGCAGCACTAAAGCCACCCACACTTACAACTTTATTTACTTTATTCTTTCTTATAATATTTACAGATTTGGCAACTGCTTTTGAGATCATGTAAAGTGAGTCTATCTTTCCTAAAAAGTTCTGGTCAACCACCCCTTTTGTATCAAAAAAATACTTTTTATAAAGTTTTGGTTCATTTTCAAACCACTGCCTGTCTTGACCTTTTTGGGAACCTATAAAAATAACTCTATAACCTCTTTTGTGAAATTCTTCAATAAAAGACCTTGCCACACTTAAATGACCTCCGGTTCCGCCGCCTGTTACTATAATTGTTTTACTCACTCTTTTCCCTTCTCTCTTTTGGAAGATCTCTGCTTATTGAAAGTACCAGTCCAACTGCAATACTAATAGAGAGCATAGAACTTCCCCCATAACTTAAAAATGGAACTGCAATACCCTTTATAGGGATGATTCCAGATATACCGTATGAGTTTATTAAAAATGCTATACTTATCATAAGCCCTATCCCCAATGAAAACAGATGATATTTTTTATTGGGTATTCTCCTGCTTGTTCTAAATATCCTGAATATAACACCAAAAAGAAGAAGCAATATAGTACATAATCCCAAAAGTCCAGTCTCTTCCGTTATGCCGGCTAATACAAAATCCGTATGAACCTCACTTAAAAAACCAAGCTTTAATGCACCCTCACCTATCCCCGTACCTGTAAAACTGCCGTTATTGATCGCATTTAACGAGTGCCCAACCTGATAAGGTTCAGGAAATTCATCTATCCTTAAATTTTTAGCTATAAACTCAGGCGCAAATGACAATACGCTGTCTTGTACCATACTCCACCAACTTTGTATCCTTGTAAGTCTATGTGGAAACATTAGTATAAGTGTAGCAAGACCGGCAACTGCTACGCCTATTAAAGAAGCAAATACTTTCCAGCTTCTATTGGCAAACATAAGCATAATAAATAAAGTTCCACCCAAAAGTACGGTCTGTCCTAAATCTTTTTGAAGTACTGCTATTAAAAATACAACTATGGCAAACACAACACCGTAAGGTGCTAATAGTTTAAGTTCATCTTTAAATTTTATTTTACCAAGTCCGCTAAGACGTTTATGAAATGAATATGCTAAAAAATATATAAAACCTATTTTAAAAAACTCCACGGGAGACAATGATATACCGGGTAAACGTATCCATCTTTTTGCACCGCCCGATTCTGTCACTAAGGAAGGGGGGAGGAACTGCATTATAATTATCAAAAATAAAAAAAGTCCAAATAAAAACCACCCTGCCCTATGGATAAGAACATCCGGTCTTATTTGAGATAAAGTCCACATAATCAATATTGCACTCAAACCTGAAAAAAGCTGTCTGTAAAAAAAATGAAACTGATCATAATCCCAATAAACAACGGTATATATAGAAAGAGAATATGAAAAAAGTATACTAATAATTATCAAAGCCGAGCTTAGAAAAAACAGTATATAATCCGGTTCATGTTTGTCGGTAAGTGCTTTAATGTTTTTTTTGATAAAATTCATTTTGAAAGTATACCAAATGGTATATCAATCTATACCAAATCAAAATAGAACTAGCTGCTTTTTTTAAGTGACCGGTTATGAATTGATTTAGTATCACGGAAAAGCAATGCCATCTAAAAGACAACAAGAACTACCAAGAATAAAAAAAATACTAATACTAATTTTATTGATCATTATTGCTTTTTCTATACTTATATTTTCAGTTATAAAAACTATTAAAGAGGACAGAGAGCTTCCCTCACTAATGACTGCAAAAAAAGAGCTTGCAGTAAGAGGGAATATCTATAGTGCCGACAATTTTAAAATTGGTACCTCCAGAAAAATATACTCAGCATCAATAGATACAAGAAGTTTGGCAAAAAAAGAGCTTTTCATAACCCTTTTTTCCATATATAGCAACATAGAAAAAAAGAGTTTACGTAAAAAGATAAATAAAAAAAGAGGTTTCTTGATCCTTTCAAGAACAATCGATCAAAGAACAGCAAAAGATCTAAAATCACTTGCCTTTAAACTAAGAAAGCTTGACGTATTCAAGTCTATAAAAATTAACGGTAAAAACAGACTTTATGGACTAAGCATCTTTGAAACGGGTGAAGAGAGACTCTACCCTTACAAAGATACTCTTACCCCTGTTATTGGATTTATGAGAAAAAACAACTCTCAATCGGGTAAACAAAGAGTAAATGGGGTAAAAGGGCTGGAAAAGCAGTTTAATAATGATCTAAACAATATGCAAGACGGCATCCTAAAAGGTGAAAAAGATATCCTATCCTATATTATTTTCAATAAAGACTCCCAAATAGTTCAAAGGGAAGATGGACAGGATCTTCATCTGACTATCCCTTTAAAACTGCAAAGAAACATTGAACTTATGCTTGACAGATATAAAGAAAAATTACAATGTCAAGAGATTATCGTATCAGTTATGGAGAGTGACACGGGAAAGATACTTTCTCTAGCAAGCTCAAACAGATACAATCCGGCAAGATTAAAACAAGATGATATACCCAACCTAAATGTAAATGCTATTGAATACCAATTTGAACCTGGATCTGTTATAAAACCTATTGCCATATCTTTGGCAATAGATAAAGGTAAAATAAAAAACGGTGAACTTTTCAAAGCACATAACAAAGGTAGAAAAAACTCCAAAGGGGAATATCCAAGAGGTAAATACAAAATAGGAAGATGGACTATAGGTGATGACCACCAGTTTACAAAAAAATACCTAACCCTAAAAGATATCTTTATATATTCTAGCAATATAGGTACTGCAAAAATAGCCAACAGATTAACGGCCCATGAGTTTTATGACGGTTACAAGGCTTTTGGATTATCAAAAAAAACGGGTATTGATCTGCCTTATGAAAAAAAAGGGGTTATACACTCACTAAGACAATATGCAGCAGGAGAATCAAAAGGGAAAGATAATATCTTTAAAGCAACTGACTCCTACGGACAAGGTATAACCTCTACGGTTATTCAGCTTATAAAGGCATATTCAGTATTCAATAATGGTGGAAAAGCCGTAACTCCCTATATTGTAAATAAAACTGACAATAAAAATTTAGAGCAGATAATATCCACACAAACAGCTGAACAAATAAAGCAGCTTCTAATACAAACGGTACAAGAGGGTACGGGTACAAAAGCAAGAATTGACGGCTTGGAAGTCGGCGGGAAAACCGGTACTGCAAATATTGCAGAGAAAGGGCAATACCAGAGAAAATATATGAGTAGTTTTTTTGGATTTGTTAATGATCAAAAAAATAAGTATACTATCGGTGTAACGGTAAATGATCCCGTTAATAAGGGTAAATACTGGTACTACTACTATGCATCAAACTCAGCCGTACCTGTTTTTAGGGAGATTAGCAAAATACTTGTAAAACTTAATTATTTAACTCCCAAAATTATTAAGCAATAAAAAAGCGGTAAATAAATTACCGCTTTTTATTTTAGTGTGATTTAGAGATCACTCTCATCATCTTTAGATTTATAGCTATAAATCTTACAAACTGCCAAAGAACACAAGTTCTCATATATTTAGTAAAACCGTTAGGCTTTGGCGGGAAATATGCTTGTTCATATGGTTTGTTATTGTTCATCTTTTTTCCTTTTTTAATTTAGTTTTATAATAATAGTTGAGATTATGTTCTAGTTCAAGGCAAAGCACTATGAAGTTTACTGTGGTAAACGAATAGTGCTTTAACGAAGAAATAGTGCATAAGATCAACTATTATTCGGGGATTAGGGTCCAGCCTGGCTTTAGCTTTGCTTTCCATAGGAACAGATAGTGAAGAAGATGCTTAATCCAGTGACCGGCAAGTCCAACCTCACCAAAGGTAAGAGATTGGTCTCTTCCTGTTTCCGGATACTTCTCATAATCTGGTACTACGGGATATACGGTCATAGCTGCTGCTGTTCCGCTAAAGATACCTTTACCTGTACTAGCAACACATGCTGCACCCATTTCTGACATTTTTGCCGTATGTGTAGGATTTTCTGTTTTACCGTTCATCATATCGCAAATTGAAGCTGCAACAGCTTTACCCATCATTGCACTTGGCATACCTGTTCTTGGCGGTGTTGGGTTTATAGGGGTTCCGTTTGGTGAACTAGCCGGTTGAGAGATAAGATGCGGCGGTGCAAAAGCGATACCCGCAGCAAACATATTTGAATAAGTAGGATTTTGTAGTGTTGAAGGCCAGTCATCTGCACTCCACTCTTCATAAGGTTTTGGAGTATAATCTGCATCAACTTTCATAAAGCCGTTAGGTGCAAAGATAGTATCTGTTATATCATTGCCGTCTTTACCGTAAGCTTTTAATCCAACACCGGCAAAAGGCGGGATAAGCATAGCAAAATCAAATTCCTGTTCTTTTATATCACCCTCTAAAGTTTCATAAGTTACCTTACCCTCTTCAACCTTATTTACATGTGCTCGTGTGATCCAGTTCATTCCTCTTTCTGCAAAAATAGATTCGGTAAATACTTTAGAGTGTGTTCGGTATCCGCCTCTGTCAATATGCATAGCCCCCATACCAAAGTCACCCAAGAACTGTTCATTTGAGATCCAGATCATATTTGCCTTATCTCTTACACCCTCTTGTCTTAGTTTTTGTTCTACATTGAAGATATATTCAAAAGCAGCACCTTGACAAGTACACATACCGTGACCCGTACCTATAAGGATATTTTGAGTTTCTCCAGCTTTCATTTTTTTGATAGAATCTTCAAGTTCATGATTTGCATGCGTGGCATGATCGGCTGTACACACGGAAACAGTATGACTACCCATCTGATTGCCCTCACCAAGTCCCGGAGTTGCACCGAAATTTAATTTTGGTCCCGTAGCATTAATAAGATAATCATACTCAAGCTCTTCAGACTTGCCTGCTTCACTTTTACTTGTATGCTCTATAGTTACGAAGTTTTTATCACTTCCAACTTTCCCTTCAGGATGTATAGATACACACTTTGCCTGTTTATATGTGATACCTGCTTTTTTATATACGGGTGCCAGATCAAAAGTAACATCATCTTTTGACATCTCCCCTACACCTACCCAGATATTAGAAGGTATCCAATTCCATTTACTGTTTGGTGTAACTACAACAACCTCATGCTCACTTCCCAGCCATTTTGCGGCAAATGTAGCAGCAGTATGTCCTGCTACCCCTCCGCCAAGCACTACAAGTCTTGCCATACTTCTTCCTTTGAATTTAATTTATTAATATAATTAATAATTATATATAAGTTATTGTAATTCAAAGTGGGTTACATACAGCTTAATTTAACATTAGTTTTTGTTATACATATAATAATACTGACTATGAGTCATTATTATAATACATTTGTTACTGTAGCTTTTTTCTCTTTTACCGTAACATGTAAAGTGATCTCATAAGCATCCTTGTGATTAACTTTTACCGTCAATTTATAATCTCCATTTGATGAGATATCACCCCAGGTGTCAAAACCGATAACTTCATCTTCACCTTCATAGTTATATTCATCAAATTCTTCTATGATTCTATCTTCAAATACTTCCAATGGACAATCTTCTATTGTTGCTAAATTTCTTAGAACTTTACTAAAAGTTGTTGCATAAATTTTTATTTTTCCCTCTTCTTCAAACATAACTACCCCTTATCATATAATGCTTTTGCATCTTTATTTCTTTCTTTTTTTAATTCCATATCAATATACTTATAATTTTTATCAATAACAGTTTTATTTAGCCCCATTGTACTTCTGTTGGTATTGTCTGCTTTGTATTCGTATATGCTTATACCGTTTTCCCACATAGAAAGTCTAACAGGTGTAGCAATAGAATAAGTTGTAATAACAGCATCACTGCTTAAAATAGCTTTTATATCAGTAAAATACTCTTTTGTCCAAAGTGCTTTATTTACATCTGAACTAAAAGGATCTTGATAAACTATATCTACGCTTATATCTCTTTTTTTTAGTTCTTTTAAATATCTTCTCGCATCACCCTTATAAACTTCAATATATAGATTTTCATCTTCATATTTAAAATTATTGGATATTTTTTCTATTATTTTCTTAAAAGGCTCAAACTCTTTTGGATAATTAAAATCTTTTAAAGATTTGATAAGATCTTCGTCAAATTCAGGTGAGTATATATATACCTTTTTATCAATACTGTTTTTTAAAAGATAATATAAAGTAGCTAAAGTGTTATACCCTATTCCAAAACATATATCCAAGATATAAAGTGCCTGCTTCTCTTTTTGATAGGTAAGTGCCGGTACTATGTGTTTTGACAAGGACTCATTTAAAGCACCCTCTTTTGTACTATGATAGTGCTGATTAAACTGTTTGCTGTAAAGAGTACAAGTTCCGTCATTTGTTAAAACTGTTTCTATAATTTACACCTTTTCTTTTCACTTCTATAAATTTTATCTTGAAGATTTATGTAATTATATCCACTATTCTTGTATATTCAAATTAAGATTTTATTAACTGTTTTATTTTTTCAAACTTTGAAGTTGTTTATAAAGTTCTATCTCTTTATCACTTAGTGCTTGCGGTATATGTACTTCTAAACGAAGGTAAAAGTCACCCATATGTGTATTTCCAAAATATGGAAGCCCTTTGTTCTTAACTCTTAAAACAGTATTTGGCTGAGTACCTTTTGGTATTTTAACATCAATAGAGCCGTCCAAAGTTGATACTTTGATCTTAGTACCCAAAACTGCATCTATTGAGTCTATGGTTTCCGTATGCCAAAGATCCGCACCTGAACGTTTAAAGTTCTGGTCGTATGCTGTACCTATAACAACCAGCAGATCTCCCGGTATTTGATCGGGTGTGGTGCCGGGTCTTCCTTTTGAAGGAACTCTTAGCACCATCCCCTCTTCTGCACCTATTGGTATATTTACCATCAACTTTTCAGGTTCATCTATCACTCCGGTGCCGCCGCATTTTGGACATGGAGTATCTATAAACTTACCTTTTCCACCACAATTTGGACATATTCTGGTCTCTTTATAGGAGATATTCCCCTCTTGTCTTGATGTTACAATCTTTCCTGTTCCGTTACACATTTCACAGATTCTTGGGCTTGTCCCCTCTTTGGCACCTGAACCCTTACAAGCAGGACAGGTTCTTAGATGACTTATCCTTACCTCTGCTTCACCGCCTTTTACAATCTTTTCAAGAGGGACTATCACCTCTACACGTATATCTTCACCTTTTCTTCTGCTAACTCTTCCTCTATTGAAAAAACTGTCAAAGATACTGCCTCCAAAGCCCCCTATACCAAAATCAAAACCTCCGCTAGTAAAGATATCATCAAAGTTGATCCCACCAAAAAGATCCTCCTTGGAGAATCCGGAAACTCCCTCAAATCCTCTGTTGTCATACTCTTTACGTTTTTTAGGGTCTGACAGAACTGCATATGCTTCTGCAATCTCTTTAAATTTTTCCTCGGCTTCCGGTTCTTTATTTCTATCTGGATGATACTTAAGTGCAAGTTTTCTAAAGAGATCTTTTATCTCTTTTGAACTTGCATCTTTTTTTAGACCGAGTACCTCATAATAGTCACGTTTACTTTGTGTTTCTATAACTTTACCTTTTATTTTGACTCATGAAAATCTGCATCTACCACATGCTCATAAGGATCTTCACCGTTTTGTGCATTGTGCTGCTGTTGATGGTCTGATCCCCCTGCTGTTTGTTGTCCTTGTGCCTGAGAATAAATACTTGAGCCTGCTTGTTTAAGAAGCTCTTTTAGTGCTTCTGACCGCTCAGCAGACAATGCCACATCTGCACTTGCTATCGCTTCTTTTGTCTCTTTTAGTTTTGATTCTATTTGAGACTTTAGTTCACCTTCTATCTTGTCACTGTAATCTGCCAGCATCCTTTCAGCTTCATAACAAATAGCATCAGCTGCATTTAATTTATCTGCGGTATCTTTTCTTTTTTTATCATCATCTGCATACTTCTCCGCTTCTTGAACCATCTTTTCTTTCTCTTCATTTGAAAGTCTAGTTGAAGCAGTGATCTTAATAGACTGGCTTTTGTTTGTAGCAATATCTTTTGCCGTAACATTTAAAATACCACTTGCATCAATATCAAAAGTTACATCTATCTTAGGCATACCTCTAGGAGCCGGTGCCAGCCCGTCAAGATTAAATTGTCCAAGAGAACTGTTGTCCGATGCCATTGGGCGTTCACCCTGCACTACATGAACAGTAACACTTGTCTGCATATCAGCAGCCGTGGTAAAGGTCTCAGTGTGTTTTACAGGAATTGGTGAGTTTCTTCCTATAAGAGGAGTAACCACACCACCCAAGGTCTCAATACCAAGAGTAAGAGGTGTAACATCTACAAGAACTATATCGCCAACTTCACCTGAAAGCACCCCTGCTTGTATAGCGGCACCACTTGCCACACACTCCATAGGGTCCACACCACCCTCAGCTTTTTTCCCAAGCAGTTCTTCAAAATATGCACGTACCACAGGCATCCTTGTAGGACCCCCTACAAATACTATACGATCTACTTTACCTGAAACTTCTGCATCTTTCAATGCCTGCATAATAGGCGCTTTACACCTTTCAACCACAGGACGAACCAGCCTCTCAA
>JAYEMD010000062.1:0-4089 GCA_034717895.1 Campylobacterota bacterium
CAGTAAATATAAACTCTTTTGATCTATTCTCTATAATGGTTTCAATAGAGCTATCATGCTCTTTAAGCTTTAAAAACAGCTCTTTTTCCATCTTTTTTATTTTGTTTTTTATATTCGCATCATCGTAATAAACAACAATATAACCGATCTTTTCACCTTCATAGAACAACTCTTTTTTTATAAACTGATATGTTTTCGTATAATTTTCAATATTAACATCTATTTGAATCTTATTTTTATCTTTAGATAAGGTTAAAAAAACCTGATTGATCAATCCGTCATAAACAACTATACCCCTTATGGTTGAGATATTGAAAAAATATCTCAACTCCTTTATCAAGCCATCTTTGTTAAAATCCAAAAGAAAGTTTGAAGTTAGATTTGCCATGGTATTTGAAGAGAAGTCCATAAATTTATTATGCATTGCCAACTCCTCCTCTTTTTGTCTTATCAATTGTTTTTCAATAAGTGATGAAGAGTTAGTTCTTAAATACTCAACAACCTTTGACTGGGAGTACATACTGTTATTAAACAATATATAAAAACCTGAAATCAGGATAATAATAGTTGGAATAAGTGATTTATAAACCAGATTCATAGAGTTATTTATACTTTTTTAATATTGACTCAATTTCACCGCTTAGTTTCATCTGCTTTATAACATCGTTTAGTTTCATTTCCAAATCCTCTATATATGGATACTTTTCAGTTTTTAACGTAAAACCGATATGCCCAAAATTATCTTTGGCTTTCATCCCTTTGACTATACTTTTAAACCTGGAAGTATCTATTAGTTGATCATTGATATAAAAATCCGCCATCCCTCTAACCACTCTGTTTAAACATGCTTTGTTATCATTTCCCTCAATTAATATGAGTTTCTTTTCCCCTATAGCTTTTGCAAATTTCTCTCCCCCAAGAAGAGACTTATTAAAACCTCTGTTTAAACAAACCTTCATCCCGTAAAAATCTTCAGGATAATTCACTTTTTCTTTTAATATCTCCATTTTTGAGAACACTATGGTTCTTTCAGCTAGAATCGGTACTGAGAATTTTGTCCATTTTATTCTTTCTTTACCGTAATAAGGTGGAAAGAAAGCAACAGTTAAGCCTGATTTAACCATTGAAATTGCACGTTTATATGCAACCATATTAAATTTCACTTCATAATCTTCTATTTTATCAAATGCTTTTTTTAATATATCCACATAAACACCCTTTGCAATTCCGTTTTCCTCATATGAATAAGGGGGATAGCCCTTGTCACCGCTTAATTCAACTATTTGCGTACCGTATAAACCTATAGTGAAAAATAGAACACTTAATAACTTTTTCATTTCTATCCTTATCTAAAATATTTTTTATGTATCTCTAAATATCTTTCCGAATTTTTAAATTTTGCAAGCTGATTTGAAAATCTTTCTACAAAATCTTTTGAAACAGTCTTCTTACTGAATATCATATAAAGCCCGTCCTCTTTTATAGTATGGCTGAGTATGGGTTTTACTTTTCCTTGAAGCCCCAGATCATCTATTATTACAGAACCGTTTGCATAACTTGTAACCAAATAGTCTATCCTTCCTGCCATAAGTTTTTTAAAATTGAACTTATCAAGTTTTACTTCACTGTAATTTTTATGTTTTTTTACACTACTCCAAAACTCTTCAGATATAGAAGCACCCCTTAAAACACCGATTTTCTTATCTTTTAGATCATCGTAACTTTTAAACTGTAGTTCATCAAACCTGTCAGACCTTACAAAAAACAACCACTTAGCCGATGCTATTGATTCTTTGGGGTAATAAACATGCTTTGCTCTTTCTTTACTGTAAAATGCGGTATATTCAGCATCTGCAGCTCCTGAATATACATTTGCCAATGCTCTGGCAAAAGGATAGGTCTTGATATCTATATCAACATTCATCAAAGAAAGAACCTCGCTTATAACCTCAGAAGCGAATCCAGGCGCTTCTTTGTTTGCTATATCCTCAAAAGGTACCCAAACATCCGTCACTACTTTGAGCTTTTGTTCACTTGCTTCAATATTTGACAGTGATAAAACCATAAATATCATAAATATTACTTTTTTCATTTTTATCCTTTCTATTACAATTATTCTACATGAATAAATTCTTTATTTATACTACTTTTAGAGAGGATTTAGAGAGTTTTTTAGGTTATAATATTTTTATGAATAATTATTATAATGATATATTAAAAAAGTGTACTGTTCTAGTTGTTGACGATGAAGATAAAATCCGTAGTAAATTCAAACAAGCTTTGGAACTCTATGTTGAAAATGTTATAGAAGCATCAAACGGTGAAGATGCCTTGGATCTTTTTTACAAAGAGAAACCCCAAATTGTTATAACCGATGTAAAGATGCCGATTATGGACGGTTTGATGCTGACCACGATTATTCGAAAAGCAAACGATAAGATACCCATAGTTATCGTAAGTGCACACAGCAATAAAGAACTTCTTCTTAATTTTATCTCATTAAATCTGGTTGAGTATCTTATTAAACCTATTGACTTCGAACAGCTAAAAGAGGTACTTTACAAATGTTCAAAAATTGTGGATAAAAACGGTCTTATTGAAGTAAAGATTACGGATAGCTGTTTTTACTCTTATCCAAATAAGAGTTTATTAATAGAAAATAACACGATTCAACTAAGTCCAAAAGAGATAAAACTAATAGAACTTCTTATAGAAAACAGAAATAAACTGGTATCAAAAGATCTGATAGAACAAACTGTCTATGAATTTGATCAGATGAGTGAATCGGCATTAAACAACCTTGTACTTAAAGCAAGAAAAAAAATAGGAAATAGCAGATCAATAGTATCCATATCAGGGTTGGGTTTTATGATGCCAGAGTAATCATAAAACAAGCCCCCTCTTTATTATTTGACACTCTTATTTCACCTTTTAATTTCTCTTCAATTATTAGTTTTACTATATACAACCCTATTCCCGTAGAGTTTGAACCATCCTTTCTTACTGAATAGTTATACTCAAATATATGTGGTAATATATCATTATCTACCCCTTTGGCATTATCGCAAACATAAATAGATATCTCCTCATTTTCTTTTTTTGATACAAATTTTATTATTTTATTTTTAATATCTCTGCTATTTAAGAAATATATACTGTTTTGTACCAATAGTAAAAACACCTGCTTTAACAGGTCAAAATCACACTTTATAACAATATCATCATCAATATCAATAATATACTCAATCTCCATTAATCTTAAATCATCTTCAAAAATAGTTTTAATCTCCAGCACCACATCTTTTAATTTAAAGTTCATCTCCTCATTTACGGTTCTCTTTGTATATAACTTTTCAAAAGTATCTATAAGTTTTGACATCTCATCTATAGAACTCTGAGAATCTTTAAGCTCATATTTTAGATCTTCAAAATTTAATTTACCGTTTTCCAGTTTTGCAAGTATAAGATTTTGAGACATAGATAACTCACTTAAAGGTTGTCTCCATTGATGAGCAATATTTCCTACCATCTGACCTAAACTTGCCATTTTATTCTGCTGAAATATAAGGTTGTCTTTTTTTCTTGATTTTTCTATCTCTTTTTTTACAATTTTTCTTAATTCATATTGTCTGTATAATAAAAATAATATCAAAACCGTAAATGCAAATAAAATCTGTAATATTAACTCCCAAGGGATATTTTTATCATGGTCAATACCACTCCACTCATTTATCACTTTTTGTTTATAGCTGTCATTGATAGATTGTGATAAAGTTTCAAATATATTAAGAAGAGTTAATTGATCATCTCTTACGGCAACACTTAATTTATAGCTATCGTTAAATTTTGCGACTATTTTAATATCATCTATTAAACTGTCATTGATAGCATACTTTATACTTAAAAGAGTATCTGCAAATCCAAATACTTTTTCTTTTTGTACAAGTTCAAGCCCTTTTTTAATCCCAAATTATGCAATAGAAAATTACAAGATAATAAAATCTTATAAAATAGACTAGTTAATTGTGGGTAGATATTTATAAAAGCTATGGATACTTATATGGGAGTTGAGAGCTTTTAATATTATCA
>JAYEMD010000063.1:0-4059 GCA_034717895.1 Campylobacterota bacterium
AGATTTTGATTTTTAGGGATTAATTCTTGCCACTCTTTTAATGTATAATGATTGTTTATTTTTATTCTTTTTGCCATAAGTTATTATAGCATAATTAGTATTTAGTTATGTTTTAAAATGGTATAAGCAATAAAATTCTTGAGCTTCTTCAATAGTTGGTTTACCGTTTGGAAGCAATCCCATATCTCCAGGATATCTTGAATCTATATAAAGTTCATTCATTTTAGTTTTGTTCCTTTATGTAGTATTCGCTTTGTTCTTTTAGTTTGTTTATGATGATTGTGTTCATGAGAAAACCTTTGGGGTTTTAGTGTTCAGTGTTAAGTATTCAGTGTTCAGTGTTCAGAGAACCTATTAAGCAGTGATTTAATATTGAATTATTCACTATGTTCTTTTGATTACTTTTTACCAACATATAATTCCTAAAAAATTTTCAACCCTGTTAATGTCTTCATCATCTAAAACACCCAATTTATTTAATATAAAGCTATTCTCTACAGTAGCTACAGAAGCTTTAAGAATAGAAGGTTTTAATAGTCCCGACTGTTTCCAATTCTTAACTTCTAGTTCAAATCCAAGTTTATTATCTACATTACTAGAAACTGCTAGTATTAATGATGTATCTCTACTATTTTCATTATAAATGTCTGATGATATAATTATTGCCGGTCTGGCTTTATATTTCATACTACTGGCAAATTGGAATTTTACAACCACTACATCATATTTAGAGAAACTTGTCATATACACTATCTTCTTGATTATCCCAAATTTTCTCTAAGGACTTTTGTGAAATATTGATAAAATCTTTCGATTCTTTTTGTTCATTTATGATTTCATATTTACTTATTACATCATCTTTTAAGTTTTTAATTATATTTAAAACTATATCCATTTTATTATCTTCTATTTCTAGTTTGCACTTAGTTTTCCTTAATTTGATAAAGCCACTATGCTCTCGCAAATTTTGAATTTTAGATGCTAAATTTTGAATCAAGATATTTTTTCCATAATATTTAATAGATCTATATTTAGTTTACTAAAAGCAAAAACTTTATTTCCTAAGTCTTTTATACTTGCACCTATGTGATATATCTCGCTATTATCAATGATAAGAAATCTATCATGAAAATCTTTTGTCTCTTTTAGCTCTATATTTTTATACTGTTTTTTGTATTTTTCGTAGTCAAGTTTTAGTTGCTTGTTTATGGTCATGGTGTAGATAGTAAAGTTTATGTTTTGATATTTACTACATAGCGTGAAGATAGTATCATCTATGTAGTTATCTATGAGCATTACTTCATTTTTTGCACTTTTAAGCAAATCATTTGCAAAAGCATAAGCATCATAAATTTGACCGTTGTAGAAGATCCCTTGAGATGGAGTTTTATTTTTATCTTCAAGAGCATTCAAAACTAAATCTATCTTTGAATCAGTTTTCATCTCATAAGATATTTGTCTTTTTTCTATAGTTTCTAGTCTTGTAAAAAGTGAAGCATTATGTTGTAAAAAATTTCGCATCTGTACAAATAAGTCTATGATTTTTATACTTACTTCTATCGCTGTTTGACTTCTTAAAACCGCTGATAGCATAGATATTCCTTGTTCGGTAAAAACATAAGGTAGGTATTTTCTATGTTTTCCTCTTTGACTTTCTAAGGTCACAATTTGTGACCTTAAAGAATCATCCAAACTTGAGGTCACAATCTGTAATCTCAAGTTCTCATATTCACTTTCAGATAATTGGAACCTAAACTTTTCTGGAAATCTTTCAACATTTCTTTTTACAGCTTGATTAAATACTTTTGTTTCTACTCCATACAAAGAAGCTAAATCTTCATCTAACATCACTTGAACACCACGAATTGTATAGATTTTATCTTGTATGGTTTGATTTTCTAAGATTGTTAGTTCGTTCACTTAGCAACTCTTTTTTGAGATGGATACAACACATGCATGGTTTTGATACCATCCATTGATAATTTTAAATCCTGAATTTTGTACCCCCATGAGTACTTCTTTCAGGGTGAATGTTGAATTATTCATTTTATTATCTCACTTTTATCTACTGCTATTACATCGTATAGTGATTTGCATCATATAAAAGTTTACCATAACTAAAATGATGCCATGCTTTTGTCATCCACTCTTTAGCTGATGTTTTATTCATACCATACCTTTCCATTTTGTAATATATCTACCTTATAAAAATAATCCTCTCTGCTTTTGACAAAATCTTCTGGTGCGACCAATACATCAAAACCGATTTTGTACTTACTCATAAGTTCTCTCAGGTTTAATTTGGCTTTGACTTTTATGTCCCTTGCATTATGTGATTCAACATCTCTAATCAAAAACAAATCAATATCACTATCTTCATTTGGTGTACCATATGCGTAGCTTCCAAATAGTATGATTTTATCTGGATTAAGTGGTTTTAATCTTTCTATAATTTCTGGTTTTAACTTTTCTATATCTATCATTGAAAAAACCTTTGGTTTTTTTGTGAGTTGTTAGTAGTACCACACAGGTGGTCTCTCTCTTGAGTTTTACTCAATTCACCTTGAAGTGGTGGGTAGAATGTAGTCACTAGTCTATAGTCGATAGTTTTTTTGAATTATTTTGTATTTTAGATCTTAAATTTTTAATCAAGAGAGCCAACCTTGAGGTATTCCCATAGAGTGTAAATAGCTATTGATTGTTTTGTATTTATGAGTTTGTTTTTTAAGCTCTTCTTTTATACTTACATCTATTATATTATTTTGTTGCATTGTCTCTAAAATGACAAAAAATAGATAGATTTTATTTGGTTCTGTCAAATCGGATGGAGTTTGGTATGGTTTATCGTAGGTGGTATATATCATATAATGTTATCCCCTATTAAAAAGCCCACCGACTCTATAAGTAGAGTGATGAGCGTTGCTACACTAATTATATACCATACAACTTAAAGATTTGATTAAATTTGACATATTATTTAGTATTTCCTAAATACCATTCATACATAGATTTAATCCCATCTTCTTGATTACTTTTTACTAACATATAATTCCTAAAAAATTTTCAATTCTTTTAATGTCTTCATCATATAAAACACCCAATTTATTTAATATAAAGCTATTCTCTACAGTAGCTACAGAAGCTTTAAGAATAGAAGGTTTTAATAGTCCCGACTGTTTCCAATTCTTAACTTCTAGTTCAAATCCAAGTTTATTATCTACATTACTAGAAACTGCTAGTATTAATGATGTATCTCTACTATTTTCATTATAAATGTCTGATGATATAATTATTGCCGGTCTGGCTTTATATTTCATACTACTGGCAAATTGGAATTTTACAACCACTACATCATATTTAGAGAAACTTGTCATATACACTATCTTCTTGATTATCCCAAATTTTCTCTAAGGACTTTTGTGAAATATTGATAAAATCTTTCGATTCTTTTTGTTCATTTATGATTTCATATTTACTTATTACATCATCTTTTAAGTTTTTAATTATATTTAAAACTATATCCATTTTATTATCTTCTATTTCTAGTTTGCACTTAGTTTTCCTTAATTTGATAATCTATATTATACCATAATAGTCATTGATATTATCTAGTCCTATTACTTCATTTCCTCTATCTAGAAGTTTTTTTCGAGGAAAGCTTCTTTATCACAAACAAAAGTGATATTGTTACTCTCTATACCTTTTGTATATAGAATATATAAAATAAAAAACAAGTCATTTATATGCCTAAAAACACCTTGTTCATCATTAAAGGCACTTCCTGAAAAGAGTACATATCTATTGTTTTTATTGTCAAATAAATTTATCATTTACCTTTTATCCTAAAGTGCAGAATAGTTTTGATACTCTTGTAGTATCTCATCATCTTCACATGCAAGACCATAATCTATTTCAAAGTCTAATGGAAGATATATCCCAAATCCTGAAATAGAATTCTATCATTACCAATTTCCCAATAAATTTTAAATTTTTTCTCATCTTATCTCCAATAAATCATTTTGATATCATTAGTTTTGCATTATACATATCACTTTTTTT
>JAYEMD010000064.1:0-4055 GCA_034717895.1 Campylobacterota bacterium
ACTTTTTTATCAGAATATTGGATTTTTAACTCACCCATTTGGTAATCCTTTGTAAATGTAGTTGAAGTTATATTCTATGGTATGTTTGGTTAGTTTTAGATTTTGCTATTGCATAATTTGGGTTAAACCAAATTAAGGATACAGATACATTTATTTATAACCTATTCTTTTCAAAGAACACAAAAGGTTTTAAATCAAACAAAGTAGAGATACCTATAAAAAGAGGTAGTGGAACTATCTTAACATCTGTAAGCCCAGTTGCTGAACATCTAGTACAGGATAGAGGTGATCAATACCTATTAGATCTTACATTACCGAGATTCCCCCTGATGCAACCAATATCTGCATCAGAGATCAATGATCTTAAATCTTTTGATACTCCTGATCAAAAAGCAGCACTTGCAACACTTATAGGTGATATACAATCAGAGCATAAGAGCAGCTTCTTAACTACTCTTGAATATATGGCTGCAGGTTCATTGTTCGGTAAAATAATTGACGGTGAGGGAAATATCCTATTTGAGTTCAAAGGTGAAAGTGATAGTATAGAAGTAAAGTCAAATGAAGATCCTATTAACTTTTTAAGAACTATTGATAAAAAACTAGTTACAGAGCTTGGAAAAAATGTAAACTATACAGGACTTGCAAGTGATGAGTTTATGGATAAGCTTTGGACTTTATGTGTATCATTAAAACTTGATGAAAAGAAACAAGCACAATGGATAGAAAAAGAGGATAGAAGATGCTTAGAGGTTTACAGTACGATTATATATCCATATTCAGCTACATATAAAAACTTAGAGGATGAAGAGTTAAGATTTATACCAGAGGACGAAGCTGTATTCGTTCCAAAGGTAAATGATGCATTTACTACTTATTACGGAAGAGCTGATCACGTTGAAGCTGTATCAAAAGCACCTATTCAATTCTTTGGTGCAATAGATCCAATGCCAAGAGGTGCAGGATATAATGTACTTAGTGAAATGAAGTCGATACCTGTATGTCACAGACCGTCTGCAATCATTAAAGCAAAATGGACTGAGGTTGAATAATGAATCTGAATAAATTAAGCTATAGTGACAATTTGTCACTATTTGCTTTATCTTCTAAGAAAAAGAAGTTAGCAAAGGTATTAATTGCAGTGATCGGTGAGTGGCACGGTCATTCCGCAGGATCTTTTGAGATAACAACAGAGATCATGCAACAAATGATTGATAACTTTAATAAACAGTTAGTAGATGTTGTTTGCGACTATGAACATCAAACACTTACAAAAGAGAAAGCTGTAGCTAGTGGTTGGATCAAATCTTTAGCTATTGAAGATGATAAGCTTTATGCCAATGTAGAATGGACAGATAAAGCAAAAGCTGAGATAACAGATAAACAATACAGATATGTATCACCTGTATATAATCCAAATACTACAGATCCAAAAAGCGGTAAAGATACAGGCTGGTCAATACATTCTTTATCTTTAACAAATAAACCTTTTTTAGAAGAACTTGGGGAAGTTATAGCAAATAATAATAAAAACTTCATATCGTTAAAAGAAGAGAATATAAAGCTATCAGAACAGATAAAAGAAGCTAACAGGACTATTGAGTCGTTAACAGATGAAAAAGCTGTTATAATCGTTAATAGTGCTATTGCAGAAGGTAAACTTCATCCTAATCAAAAAGAATATGCGATAAAACAGGCTAAGGTTGATATATCAGGATTTGAAAGTTTTATAGCTAATAATACAATACATCCTTTTTTCAATGATAAGCCACTTTACGCAAATAGTACAGATGATTTAAAAAAGGGAAATGATATAGATGATATGGTGTCTATTGCCTCTAAGGTAAACGACAATAAACATTAAATAAAGCCTCAAAAGGTCAAAGGTAAGGTTAGGACGGTGTTTTTGTAGGGCAGAGCTTACATTGCCTCATTATCACCGTTCATCTTTTGAGATATTTAATGATATATAAACTACTCTTAAAACACATTTTAACACCAATTAAAACTATGATATTTCACAAAATTACGTTTAAGAAACTTTTTGTAAAACCTTAAAGTTACACTTTTTGCGGTCGGGTACATCATTCTTGGGAATATTCTGATAACTATAAAAAAGTATTAGAATTAATTAAAAAAGGGAATATTGATTTTCTTGATAGATAATCGCTAATATAAATATTGTTATGTTTTAGAGTTCTAAAAAATCTCTCTATAACGATATTATATATTGATCTACCCTTTCCATTCATAGATATTGTATATCATTATATTTGAGTATTTTAGTATGTTCATAGCTTGTATATTGTAGTACGAAATACAAATAACTCGTTTGCAACGTGAAGCATTTATGCTTCGAAGTACAGCAAAACCTGTATTTTAGCAGCTGGCCTTGCCCCGAGGATGTTTATTTATTATAGTTTAATCTTCTTAATCTTTCACTATATTTTTCTATATAAAATTCTTTTGCTTTATCACTTAAAAAGGACTTATTTATCAGTTCTTTAATTTTTGGCTCGCTATCTTTTGCAAGTTTTAGTATTTTATGAAACCTTTTCTCTTTAATACCTAAACATTCAGCAAATTTTTTAAAATCATCATATGTATAAAATCCTACCTCATAATAAGTTTCGCAGAAGTCATCCATCAGATCAAGTGCCATATCCCCATATATTTCATTTATATGATATCTAGTATTTAAAATATCGTAATTTGGTGATAAGGTATAATCTTTGTTTCTTGATGAGCTGTATAATGAAAAGTTCTTTAAGTGGGCATCACCATTACATATTAGGTAGTTTAGTATCAATCTTTTAAAGAAATCTTCCAGTACCACAACAGATGCAGGAACATGAAGTTTTATTGCATTTGCACAGTCTAAATATGTTTTGGCATCATACTTGTAATCTTTACCATCTTTTGAGCTATTAACATCCAAAACAGATGCAAAATCCTCTTGGTCACATTTTAGTCCATCTTCCTCATTGTCAAACCTTTTTGTTATATATGCAAGCTCGCCGTCCTTAAAAGGTATAACTGCACATGAAGCTGTGTCTATTTTAAATATCTCTTTTGATATTAACATAGATACATGCTCATTAAAGACTACATCCTCTTCAAATTCAACTTGATGTGAATTTGGTACGGGCTTTAATATATACTTACCTTCTGTAGCAGTTGCTACAAGCTTATTTTTTTCAAATTTTAATGATATCTTATCTTGTACCCCAGAAATGGACATTCTTTCAGCTAATTTTCTTCTTTGTACGTAAAATTCGCTCTTATCAAAGTCTAAAGGTTCTGGTTCAATTGAATCAAATAGCTCTTTTATGCATTTGGTACAATATCCGTTCTTTAGTCTTTTATCTTTAAGGCATCCGTAGCATCTATTCATTATTCTCTATCCTTTTTACAGTAACTGAACCTATTGTATTATGGTGTGTGGTTTCTAATAACCTACTAAAGTCATCATCTTTATCAATTCTAAGCTTTTTACATTGCATATCTTTCATATCACCTTCTGCTAACATATTATAGAAGAATGAGAAAAGATGTTCACTTATATATGGTTCAAGTCTAAGCTTGAGATTTACACTAAGAGGCTTTGCATCATCCATAATCAAATATTCTTGTGTATATACGAACATATAATTACCGTTTGAGTCCCTACTTATATATCCGGCTAATATTTCATTTCTATAAACTCCTGCTTTTTGCATTTAGAGGCTCCTTGTCTTTTAGTATTGTTGTTAACTCCAATCCCAAAGGGATCAATAGCTTTTCTATGGTCTTTATAGTTGGATTTGATTTGCCATTTTCTATTTTAGAGATAGTAGATGGTGTTACATCACTGTAATCTGAAAGATCTTCTATTTCCAGATTTAGCTCATCCCTTCTTGTCTTTATCTGCTTCCCTATTGTTTTAATAAGCATTATAATTACTCTCCCCTTATTTAGCATATAATATAAATATTAGCTTTTTTATACAGTGTAATATTAAAAAAAGATTTGTAATTATATTATATTATAATTATGTTGCTATTATATATTTAAAT
>JAYEMD010000065.1:0-3958 GCA_034717895.1 Campylobacterota bacterium
AGCATCAGGTATATTAACAGCCTTGTTGTCTATTTGATGTATCCTTTTTAATAGATCTTTTTGATCATTCCATACAGCAGCGTGCATTACGCTTCTACCCATATTATTTGTTTTGTTGTAATCAAACAATACAACTTGTGTTAATGTATCAAAAAGGTCCAGATTACACTGTGTTGAGATTATCTTATGAACAACCGTATCACCTTCATCATCTTGATAGTTATGATCAATTTTTTTACTTATAAGCATACTTATAATATTTTGGAAATCTATTTTTGTATCATTTGTTTCAAAAACCTTCAATATATACTCAAAGAAGACATTATGTTTTATTGAGTTTAAAAGATGTATATCAAGTCCATTTTTTATATATAGATTAAAAAGCGCAAAATGATCATTTAACAAAGGTTTAAAAAACAATGGATTTCCATAAGAGTCTAAAAAGTTAAGGTCTTTTGTGTTTACCCTTAACAACTCTTGTAAAACAACCAAATACTGCCCCTCTTTATCTATTTGGGATAGTATAAAATCATCGTTTAATCTTATTTTACCGTGTGTATGTAGAATGATATCGTTGAGTATCTCATAAATAGTTTGTCCCTTTTTATTTTTTAATAAAGGGTTTGCACCGTGCTTTAACATCATAAAGATTGCATCTATACTTTTTATACCTTGATAAACTGCCAAAAAAAATGCCGATTGGGAGTCATTATTTTGTATATTTGGATCTATACCTGCAGATAAAAGAAAAGCTATAAGTCCAGTATCTTCTGTTCGTACCGCTCTAAATAAAGCAGTCTCACCTTTTATGTTTATAGCATCTACATCCAAACCTTTTAATAAAAGCTTTTGAGACATATTCATAAGACTTTCTCGCCTATCTATCTCATCAACACAAAAAGTAGACAGCGAGGTGATAAGTTCCATCAAAATAGTGTTATCGTATGCAACTCTTGAGTTTATATCCGCACCCTCTTTTAAGGCTGTATCAACTAAATCAAAACCCTCCATACCCTTTAATGCACTCTCGCATAAAAAAGTTTTACCTTCTTTATTCTTTATTGTTGTATCTGCACCATGAAGCATAAGCTTTACGGCTACATTATCATTTGAGACAACCTGAGGATGATGCATAATTGTATTTCCATCGGTATCTATATTATTTAACTCTAAACTCTCAAATTTTAAAAGATAATCGATAAACTTTTCATCGCCGTATGACAATGCATCAAAGATTACACTTCTTCCATGGATATCTTTTGAGTTTATATCGGCACCTTTGCTTATTAATAGATCTGCTGTTCTTTCATAACCAAATATCACTGCATTTTGAAGTTTAGTCCTACCGAATTCATCTTTTTCATTAAGATCAAACTCATCAGTATTTAAAAGTTCTTTTACCATTGAGAAGTTGTTCTGGTCTAAAGCAATATCTAGTGCCGTTAAACCGTTTTTATCTTTTATCGTTACGTCGATATTATGATGGATAAGCCATAATGCAGATTTATATTTGCCTTTTTTCAAACATATGTGAAGGTAAGTGTTCCCCTCTTTATCCAGTTGATTTATATTAATACCTTTATCATATAAAAGTTTTAATAAAAGTTCCTCTTCATATTCTTTTTTTAATAATTCATTTAAAAAAGATGTTTGCTGTTCAACTTGACTCTCTTTATTTTTTTGAAATAAGTTCTTTAGCATATTAAATCCTTATAATAGAGGGCACCTAGAACATCATCATAAAAGATATGAAGTAAAAACTCCATACCTAACTATAAGATTATTATATTAGCTTTCTATGCTCCATTTTAGTGTCTGACCTGCATACATAGGAACTACCTTTTGAGTTTTACTTTCATAAATTTCAGGTACTATAAACTCTCTCTTTATTAAAGTTATCTCTTTAGAAGATGGCTCCATATCATATATCTTACAGGCATTATCACTAACAAATTTTTGAAGATTGTCAAGTTTGCCATCCTCTTCAAACAACTGTGCCAGAACCTGCAGTGCAATTGGTGCAGTAAATACACCTGCTGCACAGCCGCAAGACTCTTTTGCATGTTGAGGATGAGGCGCACTGTCACTTCCAAACATAACTTTTGGATGTGCATTTAAAGCAACATTCAACAAGGCTTCTCTATCTTCATATCTTTTTGCAATAGGCTTACAGAACAAATGAGGTTGAAGCATACCCCCCGCTACATCGTCAAGTGTTATTAGTAAATGATGAAGTGTGATAGTTGCATATAGATTATCGTATTTATCAAGCATCTCTACTGCATCTTTTGTAGTAATATGCTCCATTATTATTTTCAGCTCAGGGAAAGCTTGAGCAAGTGATTCATACACACTCATAAACTCTTTTTCCCTATCCATAACAAATCCATTTGTTTCACCGTGTATACATAAAGGTATTCCAAGTTCAGCCATGGCATTTAATGTGGGTGCAAGTGCAACAGTATCTATAGATTCTACTCCACCTTCACTATTAGTTGTTATACCGGCAGGATATAACTTTATTGCTGTTATATTATCTTTTACACCGGCTAAAAATTCTTTAGTATATGGTTTAAAAAATAAAGTCATAAACGGTTCAAATTGGTCATCACCAATTGCAGAGAGAATTCTTTCTCTATAAGCATTAACCGCTTCTTTAGTATCAACAGGAGGTACAAGATTAGGCATTATAATAGCACCTGCAAATGTTGAGGAAGACAAAGGAGCTACCAGTTGTAGCATCTCTTCATCTCTTAGGTGCAAGTGCATATCGAAAGGGCTTTTTAGTATTAATTTTTGCATAATAAATTTCCTAGTATTTTTAATACTATTATAGCAAAATATTTATTTATATTTACAGATAGTTAAAATCTTTACTTATTAAAATCAATTTCCGAAACTAAATTAATAAATTTTATAAAATCAAAAGGTTTTAGCAGATAGTTTTTTACACCTAACTCTTCTGCACTTTTAATATATTCAGGCTCTGTATGAGCAGACATTATAATAACAGGGATATCAGAGTTTGTATCTCTTATAGCTTTAATTAACTCCAAACCATTCATAACAGGCATATTAATATCTGTAACGATTAAATCAAAATCTTTAACTTCTTGAAATCTTTCAAAAGCAATCTTACCGTTATTTGCTGTTTCAAAATTAGCTTGTAGTTTTTGAAGAGTATCGCTTATAATACCGCAAAGATCCTCTTCATCTTCTACAAATAATATCTTAATAGATTTTAGTTTCGCAATTTTATCTTGCATTATTTTAACCCTTTAGCTCTTCTTTATGTACAACAGTTTCAATATCCATTATTACCAACATTTGATTATCTTCTAATCTAACAAACCCTTTTAGGTACTTAGACGGTATTGCTGAACCCATATCTGATACAGGATATAAAGATGAATTTTCCAACCTTTGAACATCATCAACTTTATCTACCACTAGACCAACCATTCTGTTATCATCGGTTATAACAGCAATTACTGCCGTATTATCATCATATACTATCTCTTCGGATGTATCAAATTTCATCCTTATATCTAAAATAGGGACAACCTCACCCCTTAGATTAATAAGTCCTTTTACCCATTTACTAGTATTAGGTAACTGAGTAATAAGTTCAGGATATGTTAATATCTCCCTAATTTTAGGTAATTCTATAGCATACTTCATACTACCTAAAATAAAAGTCATATACTCATCTGAATTACTGCTATTAAATTGTCTCTCTTCTACTGCCATATCTATACCTTTATTATTTTACGTATTATATTTTCAAATTACTTTAAAATTGATAAAATGTGTTATTCAGATCTCTTCCATTCTTTGTAAAGTGCTTCATGTGCTTCTATCTCTTCTCTTGAAGGTTTTCTTCTACAAGATAAGTATCCTTTAGAACCGTCACACGATTCAAAGGGGTATACTGTAGCAAATACCCAATAATACCCAC
>JAYEMD010000066.1:0-3876 GCA_034717895.1 Campylobacterota bacterium
TGCAGTTAGGTAAATAACAGGCTGATTATATCCCTCTTTTCTTATCTGCTCAATAAATAAACTACCTTCAAGAGAAGGAAGGTTTCTATCCATGATTATAAGATCTATCTTCTCTTCATCCAAGATAGATTTCACGTTTGAAGTATCAAGGCAGCCGATTGTTTCATACCCCTCTTTTGATAAGGTGTATTCAACAAGATCCAAGATATCCTCTTCATCTTCAACTATTAATATTGTCTTTTCCATACGTTATTGTATCCTATTAAATATTTCCGCCAACTTTTATATACAGAAATAATCCTGCAATACTAATAGCTCTGTCGGCAACTTTTTCACTTTTTCTTAGTGCTTTTAACATATTGTGAAATTTCTGAAAGTCATCAGATGCATCTGCTTGCTTAAACAGATTTTTTTCAACCATCTCATAAAGATCATCATTTTTGTTTTCCTCAATTAATACATCGTTATATGTCTCTTTAAGTTCATCTTCACACTCTATATCTATCATAGATACGGCACTTTTTACGGCTCTTACGGTTGAAGTCTGCATAGGTATGGCATATTCATTTACCGTTTTTATATCTATATCGTTGCATACCTCCATAAATCCTCTTATGAAACTTCTTGTGTTGGTTGTAGCTCTTAGAAGTTCGTTAGTTATCTTAAAGTAGGATACCACTTGTCTTAGATCTCTTGCTTCTGGGTTGTATAGTGCAAGAACTTTTACTATCTCATTATCTATATCACTTGTTTTTTTACTTATATTTTTTATATATGATTTTGCTTCATTAAACATTTCTTCATCACATGTTTTTATACCCTCAAGTAAAAATTCATTTGCTTTTAAAAGACCTATCCCTATCTCTTTTACTTGGTTTTTTATATTGCTTAGATCTTCTTTAAAGTTTGATAACATATTATTTTCCTTTTTTGTTTATTTTATTAATATAAATTTTTAACCGAATCTTCCTGTTATATAATCTTCCGTTTGTTTCTCTTTTGGATTTAAGAAGATATTTTCAGTCTTGTCAAATTCTACTAGGTCTCCAAGGTACATAAATGCAGTGTAGTCGCTTATCCTGCTTGCTTGCTGCATATTGTGTGTAACTATCGTTATTGTTATATCTTTTTTAAGTTCAACTATAAGCTCCTCAATAGCTCCCGTTGAGATAGGATCAAGTGCAGAGGTAGGCTCGTCAAAAAGTAAAATTTCAGGCTTAACTGCAACTGCTCTTGCTATACAAAGTCTTTGCTGCTGACCGCCTGATAGACCCATTGCCGATTCATTTAGTCTATCTTTTACCTCTTTCCAAAGAGCACTTCCTTTTAAAGCGATCTCTACTTTCTCTTGAAGTATATTTTTATCTTTTATACCTGCAATTTTTAGACCGTATGCAACATTGTCAAAAATACTCATAGGAAATGGAGTGGGCTTTTGAAAGATCATCCCCACATTTTGTCTAAGCTGGATAAAATCATTCTCTTTTTCTATATCAAGTATATTTCTGTATGTTTTATCGTCATCTTTTAAAAGCTCTATCTTACCGTCATATCTGTTTCCCGGATACAGATCATGTATTCTGTTCATTGCTCTTAACAGTGTAGATTTACCACACCCTGAAGGTCCTATTAGTGCCGTTATTTTATTTTTTTCAATTGGCATATTTATATTTTTAAGAGATGGGTCAGTAGCACTTGCATAAGTGAATGAAAAATCTTTTATATTCATAACATTTGACATATTTTGTATTCCTCTTTTTTTATTTTATTGTAATTATTTGTGTTTATTTCTAGTGATAAATCTTCCCGTTAAATTAATAACAAGAACCAAAACCGTTAATATAAATGAAGCTGCCCAAGCTAAGTCACGGCTTGCTTCAACAGGCTCATTGGCAAGGTCATAGATACTAACGGTAAGTGAAGGGAAAGCTTCAGTCATATCAAGACTAAAGTAGTTACTTGTCTCACTTGTAAAAAGAAGGGGTGCAGTCTCACCGATAATTCTTGCAAATGCAAGTAAAATACCTGTCATAATTCCAACCTTTGCAGCTTTTAGAACAACATCAAGAATAACTCTGTATCTTGAAGCTCCAAGTGCCATACCGGCTTCCCTTAACTCTTTTGGTACAAGAGAAAGCATACTGTCAGTTGTATTTATGATAATCGGTATCATCATGATTGCAAGTGCTATAGCCCCTGCAAAACCACTGGTACCCCCCGTAGGGATAACAACAACAGCATATACAAATGCACCTATTACAATAGATGGTGCAGACATCATAATATCACTTAGGTCTCTTATAATAGAAGCAAATCTCCCAAGACCGTATTCTCTTAAATAAATTCCTGCCAGCATCCCAAGGGGTATCCCTATAATACCTGCAATTGCGGCCATTATAAACTGACCAATGATAAGATTTCTAAGTCCCCCGTCAATTAAGTCGTTTAGAAATAAGCTAAAGTGAAATGAACTTATCCCTTTGAAAAATAAAGTTGCCAATATCCAGCCAAGAAATGCAAGTCCCAAAAGTGCAGAAAATACAGATAGCCCTAAAACTATTTTATTTATAAGTAGTCTCATTAGTTATTTACCTTTTTTAAAAATACGAACTTAGCTATACCTATTACTAGGAAACTCATCATAAACAGTATAAGTGCTAAGAAGAACAATGCACTCTCACCAAGACCTGAAGCCTCACCAAAGTTATTTGCCATAGCAACAGGGATAGAAACCGTTGGGTCATTTAGCGCTTTTGGAAGTTGGAATATTGAACCAATCAAGAATGCAACCGCCATAGTTTCACCTAAAGCACGACCAAGGGCTAAGATAATAGAACCTATAATACCAACTTTTGAGTATGGGAATATAACATCTTTGATAACTTCAAACTTTGTTGCACCCAATGCATAAGCAGATTCTTTTAATACATCGGGGGTAGTGTTCATACTGTCTCTTGTAATTGCTGCCATAAATGGAAGTATCATAACTCCAAGAACAAGCCCTGCCGTTAAAAGTGATACTTGATAACCACCGACCAAACCGGCAATAATAGGAGCAAAATAGTAAAGCCCCCACATACCGAAGATGATACTAGGTATCGCTGCTAGAAGTTCTATAGCTATACCCACTACGTGAGATATGTTCTTAGGTGCAATCTCTGCTAAAAATACTGCAATTCCCATTGCAATAGGGAGAGCAAATATCAATGCAATAGCAGTAGATAGTATTGTACCGACTATGGGTACCCATCCGCCAAATACCGTTTTAGTAATAATATTCCCCGTTTGTTCACCTTCATCCCTTAAAAGTTCATCCTCTTCCTCTTCAAACAGACCATCTTCTAATAGCTCTGTTTCTTCCTGGGGTGTCTCTTTTAATTCTTTATCTTGCTGTGCTGTTGGTGTTTCTATCACAACTTCCTGATTCCAAGTAGAATCAGTGATAAAGTTAAATCCAAACTCATCAATAGCAGGTCTTGAAGCATTAAATAGCGTAATAAAGATACCAAGAAGTATCACAAACACCAATGAAGCACTGCTAAGTGAAAGTTTTTGAAAAATTTTTTCCACCGTTTGTTCCTTTGTTAATAGGGGATCCCTAAATTTTTAGAATTTTACTTTATAGTGGTTACAAAATGGTTACATAATTTTTGGAAAGGCTATATGTAAAGTGATTGTATTAATTAATTTTATTTAATAATTTAAATAGCATATTTTATAATATATTATTATAATAATGTTATCCCTATTGGTATCTTTGAGTTTTTTGCTGCTTTTTTTGCACCGTTTAGTATATCGTCAAAGTCTTTTTTTGTTATTGATGAATTTATCTCGATAATTGCAGCTGCAACATCTAATAGATCAAATTCCCTTTTT
>JAYEMD010000067.1:0-17705 GCA_034717895.1 Campylobacterota bacterium
ATGAAGAGGTTGAGAATTGTGTAAACCTTATCTCTCAAGCTGCTAAAACAGGTAAGATAGGTGACGGTAAGATATTCGTTATGCCTATCGATGAAGTTATAAGAATCAGAACCGGTGAGACAGGTGGGGAGGCAGTATAAAAAATTTATACTAAATGTATGAATTTTTACTGCCGAGTGCCGTATAGAATCGATACTAGATGTATCGAGTTATAGGCTGAATGCAGTATAACAGCTTCCAGAAGTTTCAAAATTTAAAATCAATCATCCCTTAGAGAACAAAATACTTTCTCTCAAAACTTATCTCTAAGGGATTTCCTAAAGTTTCAAATATAAAAAATCCTCTGCCTTCCTTTTCTTTATTTTGGCGGGGTTTTTTTTATTAAATCTTTTTTTCTTTTATCTGTATATTCCCACCATGGCTTTACAGCACCGTATTTCATAAATTCAACTATAGATATAAAAACATCCAGTAGACATGGATCAGCTTTTTTATCAGTTTGTTTACAAAATAGTTCATAGATCTCATAAGGATCCTTATGGATTAGATGTGCGGGTTTGGTTATACCTAGTCGTCTTAGATATTTTGCAATTGTTTTACCCACATTTGGAAGCTCTTCTAGTTTTGATATGGTGTTTCTATCAATATGTTTCATAATATAAATAGTATCGAAATTATATAAAAGAATAAGAAAAACATTTTTGTTTACACAAAAAAACCAAAAATGTCACCAGAACTTTCTTTTCAATTTCATATTATAAAATAGGATAAAAATACTCCTAATTAAAAGTATTCCCCTTAACCATGGTCTTGCAGCTAAGTTTATAAATTTTATTTTCTTCTTTTACTTTTGTGGAACGCTATATGTATTATATATTTACGATAACAAAATAAATCAAATTCAAAAGGAGACAATATGTCAGAGTTAAGACAAATTGCATTTTACGGAAAAGGTGGGATCGGTAAATCTACTACATCTCAAAATACATTAGCGGCTATGTGTCACTATTATAGTAAGAAGATATTAATCGTTGGTTGTGACCCTAAAGCGGATTCAACTAGACTTATTTTACATGAGAAAGCTCAATCTACAATTATGCAACTTGCATCAGAAGCAGGTACTGTTGAGGATCTAGAATTAGAAGATGTATGTAAGCCTGGAGCTGATGAGTTTCACCCTGATAATGAAGAGATAACTGAAGGTTACATTATGTGTACAGAGTCAGGTGGTCCAGAGCCTGGTGTTGGTTGTGCAGGTAGAGGTGTTATTACGGCTATTAACTTCCTTGAAGAAGAGGGTGCATATGACGATGAGTTAGATTTCGTATCTTATGACGTTCTTGGAGATGTTGTTTGTGGTGGATTCGCTATGCCTATTAGAGAAGGTAAAGCACAAGAGATCTATATCGTTATGTCCGGTGAGATGATGGCTATGTATGCTGCAAATAATATCTCAAAAGGTATTTTAAAATACGCTAACACCGGTGGAGTTAGACTTGCAGGACTTGTATGTAATGCAAGAATGACAGATAAAGAGTATGATCTTGCTAAAAACTTAGCAACTCAAATCGGTACTCAAATGATCCACTTCGTACCAAGGTCTAACCACGTTCAAAGAGCAGAGTTAAGAAGAATGACAGTTGTTGAGTTCTCACCAAGTTCTGAACAAGCTATGGAATATAAAGAGTTAGCTAGAAAAATTATTGAAAATGACTTAAAAGTTATCCCGGCACCATTAGAGATGGATGATCTAGAAAACTTACTAATGGAATTCGGACTTGACGAAGAGGTTGAAGAAGATGCTATCGGTAAAAAATCAGAAGACGCTTAATAATTAGTTTAAACTAAAAAACAAAATAAAAATAAAAATAAAATACAGGAGAATAATATGTTCGTATGCGGATACCACTTCCCGGCAAGTGAAGGAAATGATGTAAGTTTTGATAAAGTGATAGAAAAAGTTGAAGAGGGTATTGATGCAACTGGTAAATCAGTTACATTAACAAGTGAAACAAGAGAAGGTGCTCAATTAGAAACACTTGAAGTTCCTGCAGGTACATTTGCACACACTGCGTTTGTAGATTATTATACAAATACAGAGATACCATCAAAAGATGCTTCTAAGATGGTTTATTACACAAATAAATACCAAATCTCAGAGATCTCTAAATCTGTAGACGGTGATGTAACTAAAGATTTATGTAAAAAACTGGATGATATGAATCTATATAGAGTAACAGTAGCATAAAAAGTTAAAATAGAGCGATATTTTTTATCAATATCGGCGTTAAGAGTTTCGTCGTTTACCATAAGTAAACTTCCTCACTCTTGCCTTGATCTTGAGAAAAACTCTCTACTCTATTTAACTTTTTTGGTTAAATATAATAAAAAAGCAAAGGAAAGTTTATGGCAAACGAAGAATTAGAAGCTTTACAAAAAGAAGCTATAGAAGAGGTACTGTCTGTTTACCCTGCAAAAGCTGCTAAAAACAGAGCAAAGCACTTAGGTGTTGACTCTCCGCAGGGAGTTAAAGGTGCTTGTGACAAAAGTAGATCAAATAAACAAACAGTTCCCGGTGTAATGTCTCAAAGAGGTTGTGCGTACGCAGGTTCTAAGGGTGTTGTTTGGGGACCAATTAAAGATATGATCCATATCTCTCACGGACCGGTTGGTTGTGGTCAGTACAGTAGAGCAGGTAGAAGAAACTACTATATAGGTACTACTGGTGTTGATTCATTTGTTACTATGAACTTCACTACAGATTTTTCTGAAAAAGATATTGTATTTGGTGGAGATACTAAACTTAAAAAAGCTCTTACCGAGATTGATGAACTATTCCCGTTAAATAACGGTATATCTATCCAGTCTGAGTGTCCAATCGGTCTAATCGGTGATGATATTCAAGCTGTTGCAAAAGTACATAAAAAAGAATCTGACAAACCTACGGTTGCAGTTTCATGTGAAGGTTTTAGAGGGGTTTCTCAATCACTTGGTCACCATATTGCAAATGACGTAATCAGAGATGAAGTTATGCCTGATTCTGCATCAAGACAAGGTTTTGAGTCAACTGATTATGATGTTGCTATTATAGGTGACTATAATATCGGTGGAGATGCTTGGGCATCTAGAATCTTACTTGAAGAGATGGGACTTAGAGTTATTGCTCAATGGTCCGGTGATGCTACTTATAAAGAGATGGCAATCGCTCCAAAAGCAAAACTTAACTTACTTCACTGTTACAGATCTATGAACTATATCTCAAGACATATGGAACAAGAGTTCGGTATCCCTTGGATGGAGTACAACTTCTTCGGACCTTCTAAAACAACAGAGTCTTTAAGAAAAATTGCTGAGTTCTTTGGACCGGAAGTTCAAGAAAAAACTGAAGCGGTTATCGCTAAATATACAAAAATGACTGATGAAGTTATCGCTAAATATAGACCAAAACTAGAGGGTAAAAAAGTTATGCTTTATGTTGGAGGTTTAAGACCAAGACACGTTATCGGTGCTTATGAAGACCTAGGTATGGAGATTATCGGTACAGGTTATGAGTTCGGTCACGGTGATGATTATAAAAGAACAAAAGAGGATCTTGAAAGATCAACATTAATCTATGATGATGTTAATGAATATGAGTTAGAGAAATTTGTTCAAAAATTAAAACCGGATTTAGTAGCATCAGGTGTTAAAGAGAAATATGTATTCCAAAAAATGGGTCTTCCTTTTAGACAAATGCACTCTTGGGATTATTCAGGTCCTTACCACGGTTACGATGCGTTCGCAATTTTTGCAAAAGATATGGACTTAGCTATGAATTCACCTGTATGGTCTCATACTAATGCACCATGGGAAACAAAAGAGGAAGGGGTTTAAGATGCAAGATGTAGAAAATATAGTTAACGGACAGAAGCTTTTCTTAAAAGAAGAGTATCAAGAAAGTTTAAAAGCTAAAAAAGAGTTTGAGGGTGCTTACGGTGCTACAAATCCAGAAAAAGTTGATGAAGTTCAAGAGTGGACTAAGTCTTGGGATTATAGAGAGAAGAATCTAGCACGTGAAGCTATTACGGTTAATCCTGCTAAAGCATGTCAACCTTTAGGTGCAATTATGGCCGGTCTTGGTTTTGAAAACACTATGCCTTATGTTCATGGATCTCACGGATGTGTTGCATACTTTAGATCATACTTTACAAGACACTTTAAAGAACCAACTCCATGTGTTTCTGACTCTATGTCAGAATCTGCAGCGGTATTTGGCGGTCTTTCAAATATGAAAGATGGTTTAAGAAACTGTAACGCTATGTATAAACCTGAGCATATTGCGGTATCTACAACTTGTATGGCAGAGGTTATCGGTGATGACTTAAATGCATTCGTTGTTGGGGCACGTGAAGATGCTGAGGGTGAACTTGATGATTTACCGATAACTTACGCTCATACTCCTTCATTTGTTGGATCACATATCACTGGATATGACAACATGATGAAAGCTATGATGGAGCAGTTAAATCCTCCAAGAGCAGAGAAAGTTGTAGATGAGGGTAGAATCAATATTATCCCCGGTTTTGAACCATACCTTGGATCTTTAGCTGAGATTAAAGAGATCTCTTCTATGTTCTCTGACAAAATTGTTATGATTGGTGATCATGAAGAGCAATGGAATACAGGAGCAGGTGGATATAGTCTATATGCAGGCGGTACGCCACTTGAAGTTGCTAAAACTGCAATAAATGCTGAAACTACTATCTCTTTACAAAAATATTCTACAGTGCAAACTGCTAAGACTATTAAAAATAAATGGAAACAAGGTTTTGAAACTTGTAACCCAATAGGTCTTGCAGGAACTGATGGATTTGTAATGAAACTTGCAGAGTTAACTGGTAAAGAAGTACCTGAAGAGTTAAAAACTCAAAGAGCTCAACTAGTAGATGCAATGCAAGATTCTTACCCGTATATGCACGGTAAAAAGTTTGCACTATACGGTGACCCTGACTTCTTACTTGGGCTTGTAAGCTTTATCGTTGAGATGGGTGGAATTCCAACTCACGTATTATGTCACAATGCTCCAAGAAAAGGTTGGGAAGCAGATATGCAAGCTATCATTGATAAGTCTGATTGGGCAAGTGAATGTCAAATCTGGCCATCAAAAGATTTATGGCACTTAAGATCATTATTATTTACAGAGCCGGTAGATTTCTTAATCGGTAATGTATACGGTAAAGAGCTTTACAGAGATACTAAAACTCCATTAATCAGAATTGGTTTCCCGATTTTTGATAGACATCACTTACATAGATACTCTATGAGTGGATATAAAGGTGCTTTAAATCTTCTAACCTGGATAACTAACTCTGTGTTAGATCAATTAGACGAAGAGACAAAAGATATAGGTGAAACTGATTACTTCTTCGACTGTGTAAGATAGTTAATAATAGTCAATATTCGAAATTTAACATTAAGTTCTTAAAAAGGTATGAGATTTTTCTCATACCTTTTTTATTTATAAAATTATGGAACACTTTTTGCATTATGTATAATATATTATAAATTATAGGAGTTATTATGTTGGAAACTTATATTTTACCGATTATATTAATTGCATATATAGCAGGTATAGTTATATATACTAATAAGACTTACAAAAATAAAACAAAAGAGTTAACATGATTGCTGCTACAAAAGAATCAACATACAATTTTGCCAAGAAATTTTCACACTACAAAGATTTTTATACTATTAGCAATGATCTTGTTTTTTCAAAGTTAGGTTTAGGAACTTTTAATAAAGAACCTTACAAAGAGGAAAATTATCTTTTCCACTATATAGAAGGTGTAAAAGAAGCAGTTAAAAACGGTATAAATTTAATAGATACGGCAAGTAATTATAGATATGGACAAAGTGAAAAAGAGATAGGTGAAGCACTAACAGAACTATTTGAAGAGGGTACCGTAAAAAGAGAAGAGCTTATTATCTGCTCTAAAGGTGGATTTATACAATTAGACTACCCTTTTCCAAAGAATCCTTATACTTGGATAGATGAAAATATTATAAAAAAAGAACTTGCGGCAAAAGAGGATATAGAACTTGACCAGCACTGTATGACACCTGATTTTTTAGAGTGGTCTTGTAGAAAAAGCCTAAAAAATGTAGGGATAGATTCTTTTGATATTTACTATCTTCACAACCCGGAGATGCAGATTATAAAGCTAGGAGAAAAGAAATTTTACAAGCAAATCGAAAAGATATTTAAAAGATTTGAGAAATTAGCAGATGAGGGACTTTTTAACTATTACGGAGTTGCAGTTTGGAACGGATTTATTGCTCAAAATGAAGAGAAAGTAGAACTTGAAAAATTAGTAGAGTGTGCTAAAAAAGCAGGTGGAGAGAACCATAGATTTAAATATATACAAACACCTTTTAATATGGGAAAAACAACCGCTTATACAACATATACGCAAAAAGTCCAAATGGAAGAGTGTACACTTCTTCAAGCTGCCCATAGACTTAAAATAGGTGTGATTGGATCATCTTCACTCTTGCAGATGAACCTTTTTAAAAAATCATTCACAGCAGAAACAGGAGTAATACTTGATGATACTATGACCTTAAAAAGTGATATACAGTTAGCTTTACAGTTTGTCCGTTCAACGCCGGGTATTATAAGCTCTTTATTTGGTTCTAAAGTACCAGTCAATATTAAGCAAAATTGTGAAATATCAAAAATAAAAGCAGTTCCAAAAGCTAAGTATGATCTACTTTACAGGTTGTAAGTATGATATATGATCTAATAGTAGTAGGTGGAGGTATAGCAGGTCTTATGGCTGCAATTGAGGTGAAATCAAAAGATCCTCAGACAAAAGTTGCAGTGATAACAAAAGGTAATCTTTTTAAATCAAACAGCTCTATGGCAAGCGGCGGTATCAATGCTGTTTTGGATAGGGACAATAAGAATGAGATACAAAAACATATAGATGATACTCTAAAAGGTTCATATGGCTTAGCTGATAAAAAAGCTGTACAGTATATGTGTGAAAGTGGATCAGCTATCATCTCAAAGCTTATAGATTACGGTGTAAAGTTTGACCGTAATAAAGATGGTGATATTCTTCAAAGAAGTTTTGGTGGCGGAAGCAGCAAACGTACATGTTTTGTGGGTGATAAAACAGGTTCTGCAATAGTTCAGGCTCTTATAAAAAAAGCAAAAACTTCCGGTGTGGAGTTTGTTGTTAACAATTTTGTAATGAATATTACCAAGATGGACAATAAAGTAAGCGGTATTGTAACTATCCGAAGGTTTGATTCCTCTATTATGGTTTACCCGGCTAAAGCGGTTATCTTATCCGGCGGAGGTTATGCAGGCATATTTAGAGGTTTTAGTACAAATGCTCCTGATTATACGGGAGATATGGCAGCATTAGCACTAAGAGCAGGACTAAATCTTCAGGATATGGAGTTTGTACAATTCCACCCGACGGGATTTATTAAGACAAGTTATCTTGTAAGTGAAGCGGCACGAGGTGAGGGGGGATATCTGGTAAACAGCAATGGTGAAAGATTTGTAGATGAACTGGAAACAAGAGATGTGGTAAGTCGAGCAATTTACCAACAAATTCAAATGGGGCAAGATGTTTTTATAGATCTTAGACATCTATCAAAAGAGATAATAGCGGAAAAACTACCCTCTTTATATAAAGCTGCAATGATGCAAGCAGGGGTGGATGTAAGTTGTGAGCTTCTTCCTATAAAGCCTGTGGCTCACTATTCTATGGGTGGTATAGAAGCCAATATGACTAAAACCGGCATTAAAGGGTTATTTGTATGTGGAGAGTGTGCAGTTAACAAGGTACACGGAGCAAACCGCCTAGGGGGTAATTCACTCCTTGAGGGTGCGGTATTCGGTGAACTTGCAGGTAAATTGGCTTATAAATATATTCAAAAAAAACAGTTCCTGCCAATAGATTATAATGTTGTTGTAAAGGATCAAAAAAAAGTTGATCGAATATTTGACCATGATACAACAAAAAACTTTAATGCCATGAGAGTGACACTTGGGAAAACTATGTTTGAAAATGTTGGGATATATACGGATGAAAAGAAACTTACTAAAGCTTTTGATTATTTAAAGTATCTAAGACGTGAAGCAAATACATTACACTGTATGGATAAAGGTAGAAATAACAATGTGGAGCTTATCTCTATTTTGGAGCTTCAAAATGCCCTGGAGGTATCTGAAGCTATTGTATTAAGTGCTCTTGAAAGAAAAGAGAGCAGAGGATCACACTATAGAGATGACTATAAAGATACAAAAGATGAGTATGCACACAGTATCTATCTAAATGAGCTGCAAAGTAACTATTTTAAAGTTTGGATGCAGGAGAATAATCTTCTGTCCAAGATTAGGAATATGTTAATAAATTAAAAGGAGAAAAAAGAAATGGCAAAGGTTATGTTAAGAGAAGCAAACGGGCAAGTATATTTTTATATCGCAAAAAAAGATATGGAAGAGATAATTGAAAATATCGAATTTAGTGAAGACAACAATTGGGGTGGTGAGGTAGAGCTTAGCAACGGTGAGACTTGGTGGATAAAACCAGGACCAAAAAATCTTCCAAAAGAGGAAGTATGTAAAAAACTTAGCAGTTGATGATAAAATATACAGTATATTGGTATAAAAAGTAATAGAAATGTAATATAATATTTACATATAGATATTATAAGGAATTGATATGAAAAATGATGAATGTTTAGATTGCTTGACACAGATAGAACTGAATGTTTTATATGAAATTGCAAACATAATTTCTGATTCAAGGGGTGAGATAATTAACTCCTTGGAGAGATGTTTAGGGGTCTTGAAGAAAAATCTTGAGCTTAATAACTGTGTAATATATAAACTTGATGATGATATGCTTAATATATTTGCATCTATAAGCTTTAATAAGCACCAAAGAATAATATCAGAGTATAGATTAGGAGAGGGTGCAACAGGACTTGCTGCAAAAAGTATGGAGCCTGTTGTAATAGAAAATGTTCATAACGATATACTTTTTTTAAATAAATCCGGTAACAGAAGCAATGATACCATATCATATATAGCTGTTCCTATGGTAGTTGAAAATAAAGTTTTAGGAGTATTAGCAGCAAATCTTACAAAATCTACGCAGATAGACTTTGAAGATACCGTAAGGATACTGACTATTATAAGTTCATTATTTGCTCAGGCTATGTATTCAAATTTTATTATTGAGGATGAAAAAGAGAGGTTAAAAGATCTTAAACAGTATTATAAAATGGAGTGGGATTCAAAAGTGCATAATTTTGGTGACATAATAGGTGAAAGTAAAAAGATGAAAGATGTCTTTAAAGTAATAGAGCGTATAGCACCTAGTGATGTTACTGTATTAGTACGAGGTGAAACAGGTACGGGTAAAGAACTAGTAGCAGCGGCAATTCACAAAAGAAGTCGTAGAGCAGATGAGCCTTTTGTAAAACTAAACTGTGCGGCAATTACCGATAGTTTACTTGAAAGTGAGCTGTTCGGTCATGAAAAAGGTGCTTTTACCGATGCTAAAGAGACGAGAAAAGGTAGGTTTGAACTTGCCGATAAAGGGACACTTTTTTTAGATGAGATAGGTGACATAAGTGCAAGTGCTCAGGTAAAACTTCTAAGAGTATTACAAGAAAGAGAGTTTGAAAGAGTAGGTGGATCTAAGACTATAAAAGTAAATGTAAGACTTGTAGCTGCTACAAACAGAGACCTAGAACAGATGGTAAAGGAGGGTGAGTTTAGAGAGGATCTTTATTATAGACTAAACGTGATCCCAATTGATCTGCCACCTTTAAGAAAAAGAGGTGATGATATAAAACTGTTGGTTAACTTTTTCCTTGAAAGAAGCATGAAAAACCACAAAAAGATGGTGAAAATAACTGATGAAGCTATGGATAAACTTATGGGATACCCATGGCCAGGAAATGTAAGGGAGATGGAAAATACCATTGAGCGAATTGTACTAATGGGAGATGAGAGCGGTATTAGTGCTGCTGATATGCTTCTGCTTCTTCCTGCACTTAATAATAAAAATCTTGTTGATGAATATAAAACAATACCAATAGAGAACAAAACCCTTGATGAACTTGAAAAAGAAGCTGTGCAAAGTGCACTAAAACAGTGTGATAATAATCAGTCAAAAGCAGCACAGATGTTAGGTATAACATTAAGACAAATAAGCTATAAGGTAAAAAAATATGAAATCTAATATAATTTACAACGGGAATAAGTGTGAACTTACAGAGGACTTTACCGATATAGGGTATATGGCAGAAAATATTGAAGTTGTAGACTTTTACGGAAAATCAAAAGAGATAAAAAGAAGTGACAAGAAAGGTTCTATGACACTTCTTATATCTTTTCCAAACAGTGATGAGATATTTTTAAATGAACTTTTAAAAATAGATGAGTTTTTAAGTCATATACAGGTAGATATTAACTGCTATTTTATTTTCAATAAGGAGTTTGAAAATCAAACAGCATTAAAAAACAGACTTAAAAAGTTTGAGATAGTGTTTGATAGTGAAGATGAGTTTGGAAATATGTACGGTGCTAAAATAGTAAGTGGAGAGCTTGAAGATATGCTTACAAAGTCTTTGTTTCTTATATCTAAAGACGGTGCTGTATTTTATCTTGATATGCCATCTAATCTTGAAAAAGAGTTTGATCTACAAAGACTTCAAGTAGAGCTTAATAAGGCGTATATCACCTACACAGGCGTAGGCTGTGAAAGTATGAATTAATACTCATCATACCGCCCAATAGCTGCAAATAAAAAAGTTCATTTACTTTTAGTAAACTTCACTTTTTTATTTGCACTTCTTGAATAATAGCATGGGCATTACTTCATGCTTTCATCGTTTAAAATACTTTTCTTTATAAATTTCCAAATTTTATCTTTTTTGTGACGTGAAATGTGACGCAGGTATTGTATATTATATAAAATTGTAATATGCAATATTATTGATTAAAAACTAAAATTTATTTTATATTTTCGCCAATTCGAGAAGTATACTATTGTCAAAACAAAAAAAATATATAACATAGAGAAATGTCTTTTCTAAAAACTTAATTGTTTAACTAATCGCAATCTGCAATATTTTTTACCACAACTAAAAATCTTTGCTAAAATTTATTAAATTTTACCTTGAAAGGTTTATCATGGAAAATATAGTAATTTATAATGAAGGTGAGATAGAGTTAAAAGTTCCTATAAATAACGATAATATTTGGCTTAGACAAAATCAAATAGCGGATATTTTTGAAAAAGATAGAAGTGTAATTACAAAACATATAAATAATATTTTCAAAGATAATGAGGTTGAACAAAAAAGAAATGTGCAAAAAATGCACATTGCAATCTGAATATTTCCTAAAAAAATTAAATCTTTTAGCTAAACTTAGTAAGTTTTGGTTTAAAAGGTTTGAAAATGAATGAGATAACTACTATAGACAAAAGTAATTTACAAGAAAAAATTTACAAAATAAGAGGTCAACAAGTAATGCTTGATAGAGATTTAGCAGAACTTTATCAAGTAGAAACAAAAAGACTTAATGAACAAGTAAAAAGGAATATAGAAAGATTTCCTATAGAATTTATGTTTCAATTAACTAAAGAAGAGTTAGAAAATTGAAGTCGCAATATGCGACCTCCAATGATAAAATGGGATTAAGACGATACCCTTATGTATTTACAGAACAAGGTGTTTCTATGTTGGCATCAGTTCTTAAAAGTAAAATTGCCATCGAAGTGAGTATAAATATTATAAAAGCATTTGTAAATATGAGAAAATTTATATCTAATAATGCTTTGATATTTCAAAGACTAGAAACTCTTGAACAAAAACAGTTCAAGACAGATGAAAAGATAGAAACTATACTTAGTGCAATAGAAGATAAATCAATCAAACCAAATCAAGGTATATTTTATAACGGTCAAGTTTATGATGCTTATATCTTTGTAAGCGATCTAATTATAAGTGCTAAAAACAATATAGTGCTTATTGATAATTATATAGATCTTATCAAAGATAAGTAAATAACGGAACACTTCTTGCATTAATATCAGTATAAATAATAATATTTGGATACTGATATGGAAAATATAAAAGAAAAACTACTAAGCGGTGAGCTTGTACCATTTTTGGGTATGGGTGTATTTGAGAATACTAAAGCAAGTGACGGATCACAGCTTCCATATGACAGCGACTCTATGGTTCTTTCACTAAATAACGGACGAGCTATGTCTCCTAGGCTTATGTATGAGTATACAAGAGCCGCTATGAGTTTGGAGCAAAGAAAAGGGCGTGAGTTTATTGTTCAGATGACAAATCATATCTATAGTTCTAAAGAGTATGATATCCCTTATGTATATCAGTTTTTAAAAGAGATAAAACCCAAATATATGATAGATATAAATCTTGATGATAGTGCCTGCAAGATATATGAAGATGTTGAGCATTTTATGGTTGTGGGTACTTCTAGGGTTATGGGTGGATATGACAGATTTATAATCTACAAATACAGTTTAGAATCAAAAACTTATGAAACAATAGAGAAAGAGGAGTTAAATGACTCTTTACCAATTCTTTTTAAACCTATGGGTGCAACGGTTCCGCAGATGAATTTTATCGTAAGTGATGCAGACTTTGTGGACTGGCTTACTGAAGCTATGGGTGGATATGCAATCCCTCCGTTTTTAAAAGAGTATAAAAACGGTAAATCGTATCTGTTTTTAGGGGTTGATTTTAGCAGAGATACCTATAGAATGGTGGCAAATGAGATCACTATTGGACTAGATACGGGTCTTGTTGTTATGAAAAAAGAGGAATACTCTAAAAAAGAGAATAAGTTTATCTCTGGACATAATTTAGAACTTGTAGAGAAATCGTGCGATAGTTTTTTAAAGGCTTTATAATGGAAGATCTCATATGTGACTTTTGCGGTAAAAATGTTAAGGATGTAGAAAAGATCTTTAGTGCTGAAGGTGCACATATATGTAATGAGTGTGTAGACACATGCTCTACCGTACTTCATAAAGATGAATTAAAAAAGGCAAAAAAAGAGTTTCAAAAAGGTCTTTCAGTTCCTACGAAAATAAAAGAGCATCTTGACAGTTACGTAATAGGTCAGCAGGAAGCGAAAAAAGTATTATCTGTTGCACTTTACTCACACTATAAACGGATAGATAAACCAATATTTAAAAACGTAGAGATAGAAAAATCAAACATTATGCTTATAGGTCCCACAGGAAGCGGTAAAACTTTACTTGCTAAGTCTTTGGCAAAGATTATGGATGTACCTTTTGCTATTGCAGATGCTACGGCTTTAACGGAAGCCGGTTATGTTGGGGAGGATGTGGAGTCTATCCTCTCAAGACTTTTGGCAAGTGCAGATTTTGATATTGACAGGGCACAAAAAGGTATTATCTATATTGACGAGATAGATAAAATAGCAAATAAATCTGAGAGTGCCACAAGCGGACGTGACGTAAGCGGTGAGGGTGTTCAGCAGGGACTTTTAAAGATACTTGAAGGCGGTGAAATATATGTACCGGTAAAAGGTAGTCGTAAAAGTTCAACAGCCGAAACAGTTTTATTTGATACTTCACATGTATTGTTTATATGCGGCGGTGCATTTATCGGTTTAACGGGTGATGATAAACAGAGGAAAAAAAGTAAGCCAAAAACAATGGGATTTGTTACTAAAGATATTGAAGACGGTAATAAGGAGATTGAGTCTAAAGAGCTTATCTCCTTTGGTTTGATACCGGAGTTTATAGGTCGTATTCCCGTTATAGCTACTTTAAATCCTTTAAGGGTAGATGATCTAATAAGAGTGTTAAAAGAACCAAAAAATGCAATTATAAAACAGTATCAGGCACTATTTGAACTTGACGGTATTGAGTTAGAGTTTAGGGATACTGCTTTAGAGAAAATTGCAACAATGGCTGAGGATAAAGGTGTAGGTGCCAGAGGTCTTAGAGGTATTATAGAAAAGATCATGCTCCCTTTACAATATGAACTTCCGGCACGTGATGATGTGGATAAGTGTATTATTAAAAAAGAGTTTATTGAAGGTAAGGAAGATGTTACACTGGAGCTTGTAAAAGAGGATGGTAAAGAAAATGGATGATCTATCTACGGCATATGAGTGGGCAAAGACACATGATTTTGATGAAGAGCAACTTCACTACTGCACTATCTTAGCTTTAAAGATATTAGACGGTCAGTGTAAAATGGATTATGATAACTATAATCTTTTTATGTCGGTATATGACGGTATACTAGATAAATCACCCACACCCTTTGATAAAAAAGTAGATCAGATAATAGCTCTAAGTAGAACCCAAGACCCCTTAATACCAAAGCCTGAATATAAGGAGGCGATACGCAAGCTAAGAGTTGCTATGATGGAAAATATGCAAAAGCCCTTGATGAAAGGTTTTAAAAAGTTTGTATGGGATAGTTTACCCTAAAAGTTTATTATGGGAAGCTTCTACTTATTGAAGCTTCCCATGTGTGGTTTAAACAGCGCCCATTAGTTGTTTTGAACTTTCACCTATTAGTTCACACATCTGCTCATAAGTTTTAGAGCTTTCTTCCACATCTGCATCTAAGATCTCTTCATAAACTTTTTCTATTTTTTCCTCTTGTTTTTTCAGTTGTTTCATATCTGATTTTTCAAGATCTGCAAGTTCAAGAATCTCATTCCAAACAGAGCTTTCATCAAGCATAATAGCTGTAAATTTAACACCTTCATATTCAAAGGTACCGTTACCGTCAAGGTCTGTAACAAAAAGAATATTTACACCCTCAGAACTGAAGAAATCTTTATATTTTTCAAACATAGGTTTAAAGTCGTTGAAGCTGTCAAGTTCACAAGTGAAAAATTTGATCTTTTCACCTTCATTTACCATAATAACCTGTTTTGCTTGTATCTTTGGAGGAAGTTTTCTATCCGGAGATAAAGCTTTTCCCTCTTCAACTATCATAGCACCTCTATATCCATATAGTCTGTCGCTTAATTCACCGCTAAATGAGGGCTGCCACGTTAGTTCATTCTCTTTCATATAATCAATAACTGTTGCCATTGTAAATTCCTTGTAAATAATTTGCAGTTATTATTCATTTTTTGTTCCACGGAACTATAATGATCCTACTTTTTCTATTTATCTAAAATTGAATACTTTATTTGATTTTTAAAGTCATAATTTGAATGGAATAAAAAATGAATATGATTTTATGATAATGGATATATCTAAAAACAAAAAAATTTACAGTTATACTAAAACTTTGATATATCCATTTTTATTTTTTAAACTACTATATAATAAAAGGAGAAATATTATGGCAGTTCTGATTACAGATGAATGTATAAATTGTGAAGCGTGTGCTTCGGAGTGTCCTGTTGCGGCAATTTTGGAAGATTCTAGTGAGAGAAACCCATTTGATGATAAGTTTTATGTTAAGCCTGAGGCTTGCGTAGAGTGTATAGATCATGCAGATGAACCAAGATGTGTTGAAGCTTGTCCAACTGAAGGTGCTATTGTTTGGGATATGCCTTATACTGCAGAGTTTAATGAGTATTATAAACAGGGTAATGAAGATGGAACTTACAAGATAAGAGTTCATAAGAAAAAAGGTGTTATGTTACCTGAACTTAAAACTCAGCCGTTCATAGAATCTATCCCAATGGAAGATAGGGAAAACAAAGCAAATCTAGGACAGTGGTAATCACTGTCCAATTGCTAACATATATAAAATATTGTTTTTAGTTCCTAAAAACTCTTTTACCTCTTCATCATAATAAGCACCAATACCACTGCATCCCACATCTACTATTTGAGACTTTAGATATATTATATGGGCTATAAAACCGCTTAGTATATTCACTTTTTGATATTTTTCCTCTTCATTTGAAGTAAAATAAAAAGTAACAGCACTTTGAGATCCAAGGTTTTGTTCCAGTGCCAGATATTTTGAACGGCTGCTAAAATCCCCCTGTCTTAAAAGCGTATCACCGTTATAAAGCCCCTTGGTTTTATTTTCAACTCTGTGAAGAGTATAATATATCTCGATATTGTAATGGTTTGCAAAATTGAATAACCTTTTTGTAATAAACTCAAATTTCTCTTTAGAGATGGACTTTTGGTAAAATGCCCTTATGGAACGTCTTTGAACAATTGCATTTTTTAGTTCATTTTTCGATATATTTTTAAAAAATTCAGGTATTTTTGTATCATTGTCTTTATAGTTAGAACCATCTTTATATGAATCATATATAAACTGATTTGTCTCAAGATAGTCACTTCCGCTAACATATGGAAGTTTCTGTTTTAAAGGTTCAGCCTCTTTTGATGAGGTGGTTGTGGTAAATAAAGATGTTGTTAGAACTTCATCTTCTCTAAACCCTAACATATCATTTAAAGAAAGTTTATCAAAGTCAAATTTTAAAGTTGAGTCTTTACCCATAACACACATAGAGGCATATATTGCTCCAAGCTGATGACCGCTATCTAGGAAAATATATCTTATACTTCTATCCCTGTATTTCCAAGAGCTTCTAAAATAAACGGCAGAGATCAAAAATGTAATACCTTTTTGTATTCTTTTATCTTTAAAGTAATATTCCACGCCGTCTTTTTCACACTCACAAAGAAGGGCGATAGTTTTAGTATAGGGCTCATAATGGTATATACCGCTTATAAGAGATTTTATCCCTCTTATTTGAAGATAGATCTCACATGGATAAAGTGCTCCTGCACTTGGAACGGTTCTTAGATTATAGGTATCGTTTTGATGCTCTTTTGTATAGGTGATACAGTTTATTAACTCAAGATTATCAAGCTCGCTATAATCTGATACTTTAAATCTTTTGTAAAAATGGGGATATTTTTTTATTGCTTTTGGTTGTGTCTGCCAGTCAAGAAAGAAAGAGTTCTTTCTTATACTAACATAGGAGTGGTTTGTTTTTTGATGATATTGTGGCATATGTACTCTTTTGTATATTTGTATTAATAACAGTTTGACATATATTATTTTAACATTCTATATATTTTTGGTGTTGATGCTAAATCTATAGCTTTGAATCCGTCAAGATTTACAATCTCTTTATTCGCTCCATATTCTAAAAGAAGCTTTGTCATATCCTCTTTTCCAGAACTTGCACAATACATTAAAGCTGTTACTTTATTATCGTTTTCGTTATCAAGATCTATATCGGCTTTTACTAAAAGCTCTACACATTTATGATCTCCTCCAAAGCATCCATTCCAAAGTGCCGTATTGCCGTCTATATTTTTTATCTCAAGGTTTGCACCTTTTTCAATAAGCTCTTTTACAACGGCAGCGTTTCCTTCCCTTACTGCTTTCATTAATGCACTGTTTCCGTATTCTCCTGTTTTGTTTATATCACGATGGTCGTAGTTGTTTTTTTCAAGCCATGTTAGTGTATCTTTTGTAAACATTATACACCCATCCAATTTTCATGTGTATGACCTTTTTTCTTGAACTTTATAGCTTCAGTAAGTTTTTTATCAAATACTTTTAGGTTAAATTCACTTTCAAGATCTTCTAATATCTCTTTATATACTATCTCACCCTCTTTATTAATAATAAATATAGATTTTGCACACAGCTCATCAGTAGCATATACACCC
>JAYEMD010000068.1:0-48663 GCA_034717895.1 Campylobacterota bacterium
TTGGATTTTGAAACTATAAATGACAACCTAACCACAGTGAGTAAACAATGAAAAAAAACCTAACAATAAGAAATTCAACAGCAGAATTTTTAATCTTCACAACCGCTAACGGACAAGATACAATAGAGGTAAAAGTAGAAGATGAAACTGTATGGCTAACTCAAAAACTTATAGCCAAACTTTTTGATGTAAATGTAGCAACTGTAAATGAACATCTAAAAAATATATTTAAAACCCATGAATTAGAAGAAAATTCAGTTATTAGGAAATTCCTAATAACTGCTAGTGATGGTAAAAACTACAATACAAAACATTATAATTTAGAGGTCATTATCTCACTTGGATATAGAATCAATTCAAATAAAGCTACAGAATTTAGAAGATGGGCGACAGAGGTTTTAAAAACATTTGCAACTCGTGGGTATGTACTTGATAATGAAAGATTAAAAAATGGTAGTTATCTAAATCCTCAATATTATAAAGACTTAATACTTGAAATAAGAGATATTAGAGAGAGTGAAAGAAACTTTTATCAACAAATAACAGATATATATGCAACTGCTTTAGATTATGATTTGCAAGCACCAACAACACAAGAGTTTTTTGCTACAGTACAAAATAAACTACATTGGGCTATACATGGTCATACAGCTTCTGAACTAATAGTTGAAAGAGCAAACCACAAAAAAGAACATATGGGACTTACAAATTGGAAAAAAGCACCAAATGGAAAAATATTAAAATCAGATGTGACTGTAGCTAAAAATTATCTATCTCAAAATGAGATAAAATCACTTGATAGAATAGTAACTATGTATCTTGATTATGCAGAAGACCAAGCTGAGAGAAATATCCCAATGACCATGAAAGATTGGAGTCAAAAGTTAAATGCTTTTTTACAATTTAATGAACGAGATATTTTACAAAATGCAGGAAAAGTAACAGCACAAATTGCAAAAGAGTTTGCTATAAGTGAATTTGAAAAATATAAAGTAATTCAAGATAAGTCATATAAAAGTGATTTTGATAGATTACTAGGTGAATTTGACATTCAGGGGTGATACACACAACAAAACCTAGCACCGAACAGATAAACCTGTCGGTGAAGTCAACCGTTAAAACTTATAATCCAAAGCAGGTTTGATCATCTCAAACTTTTTAAGAGTTGCAGTTATCTCAGATTTTATCTCACTTATATCAAACTTCTCAACACTTTTTACCTCAGGATAGTTAGCTATAACATCTTCAAAGTTCTTTACAAGTTCATCCATAGTCTCACCTTCAACTACAGGGATATTATATTCTTTTATAAGACTGTAGTTTTGAGGCTCTTTATCTCCTCTTTTGAAAAATACAGGTTTGTTACCGCTTGCTAATGACTCCATAGATGCATGAACTGAAGCAGTTAGCAGATACTTTGTACTTTTTATAGCTTCCGTGTAATCTTCCTCCTCTATGATCTCATTGAAAAACTTTCCAAATGTAGCTTCATTTTTAAAGAAAAGGTAATGACCCCAGATAAGAGGGATATCTTGTTTTTTACCAGTTTGAACTAGATCAAAGAACCAATTTGCATAATCATCATCAGCAAAAAAAACAGCTTTTTCTCTTGTTTTTTCAATCTGTTCAAAATAAGTCTCATCAACTATATCAAAAGGTATATGCTCTCCAACTTTATAAAGATGTGTACAAAACCCTTTCATATGATGCTGCATAGTCTCACTGGCTTCACCGCTGTCATCATAGATAAGCATATCACCTTTTTCCATAACATTTGGCATATTACCTATCACATCAACACCTACACCTTTATCTACTCCAAGTTCACTTTTTGCAAATGTGGCCGCTCTGTAATCAGCCGTACAAAGTATTGGGTCACAACTTTTAAGCATATTGCATAAAGCACTAGCCCTTCTTACATTTTCAAGTCCGAAACTGTGTCCGCTTTTTGCATACAAATATAATTGCATCTTCTTCCTTTTTTAATTTTTCTATTTTATCAATACGGTACTTTACCGAATATAATATCTTTATGATCAACAAACCTGTCACACTTTTTACCCTCAAGTGCCAAACATATCTGCTGCCATTTTTTAGTATGTCCACCCTCTTGTTTCGTAAAATCACCTAGTCTGAACATCATAGCATGTGCATACTCATGGGGTAGAACATAATCTATCATATACTCAACACTCTCTTGAAACCTGTTCTTGTTCAATATGATTTTTATCTTTTTATCTTTTGTATAAGCTGCCAATCCAAAAAGGTTATCAGGCATCTTATCAGAGATAAGTATGGGAACATTAAAGTGGATATTATATCTTTTTTTTATCAAACTAACTATATATCTGTTCTTTTGATCTATTTTTTTAAGAATATCTCCAGGCAGAGGATTATTCCTAAAATGATGATCATTGTATATTATAATACCAAGCAGTATGGCACTGCTAAGTGTAAGATATATAAATATATTTCTAATTGTTAAGATTGTCATGTGCTACTGCACTTTTTCCCGTCCATAATTTAAATATCTCACAAGCCACTTTAGAGCCTTCACCGTTTGCAATAGCGAACATTGTTTTTGCACCGCTTGCCAAACCTGCTACATAAAGATTTTCTGCTATTTTATTATCATTATTTTTTAAACAGATCTTATTTGGCTTCATCACATCATTATGAGGAATAACTTCTGTAAGCTCACACTCTATCTCAAACTTATGCATCCCTGAAGCTATAACTACTATGGAGGTTTCAAAAGTAGAGTTTTGAGTAGTTACTTTATAACAATCTTTATAGTTCTCTATCTTTGTAACCGTATCATTTAAAAGTTCACAGCTTTTATAGTTTTTTAGCTGTGTTTCCATTTTTGATATAAGCTCATCTCCCCCTATACCAAAATCAACCCCGCAAAGATTATAAAAACTTGCTTTTAATATATCAGGTTCCCCTGCGTCTATCATAAGATATTTTCGGTTTTGAGCCCACTCTTTTTTGTTTTCTGTTGAAGCAAGCGTTAAAGCACAACCGTACCCTGCCGCACCTGCTCCTATTATCAATACATCATACATGATTATATCCCCTTTATAATATTTTTAAAAGCTCTTCTAGTGATCCTATCTTATATTGAGCGTTAGAAAAGTCCTGTGTTTTTGTAAACTCATTGTGAACTATAGCACAATCTATCCCTGCACGGTTTGCCGAGATAAGCCCTCTTTGTGAATCTTCAACTACCAAAGCTTCATACTTTTTTGCATCAAAAAGCTCCAAGCCTTTTAGATATGGATCAGGATGCGGTTTTGATCTTGAATAATCCTCAACACATAAAACAAACTCCATAAAATCAGTAATACCTCTGTTGTTATGTATTATCTCAAAATCTACCCGTCTTGATGTGGTAACTATACCCATTTTGTGTTTTTTGCCAAGTTCGTTTAAAATATCATCTACATTCTCTATAGTTGTATCTTCTGTTTGTAAAAACTCCTGATAGTAAATATCTCTTTGATCTCTTGCAATATCTATTTGCTCTTTGCTTGCACCACTTGCAGCAACCCATACACCCTTGCCTACCGTCATAATATCCATATAATCGTCAAACTGAATATTTACGTCAAAGAACTCTTTTAGCGCTCTTTTACTTGCTTCATAATACCAAATTTCAGTCTCAACCAAAACACCGTCATTATCAAATAATATATACTTTTTCATAACAGGATTATACCAAATAGTATTTACAAAACAATAAAAAAAGGGGACTATGCTTTAGATAGTCCCCTTTATAGTTTAAATAGATTATAATACTAGATAAATATACTTTGAATCGATTCGTTAGTATAGATTCTTTTTATAGTTTTTGCAGTTATCTCGGAAGCTGTAAGAACCGTGATCTTATCATGGCTTTCTTGTGGAATAGTATCTGTTACTACAAGCTCGTCAAGAGAGCTGTTTGTGATTCTGTCAAATGCCGGTCCGCTTAATACACCGTGAGTACAACATGCCATAACACTTGTAGCACCTTGTGATTTTAAAGCATCTGCAGCTTTTGTAAGTGTACCTGCCGTATCAACCATATCATCAAGGATGATAACATCTCTACCTTCAACATCACCTATGATATTCATAACCTCAGATACATTTGCTTTTTCTCTTTTTTTATCAACAATAACAAGATCAAGTCCTAGTTTTTCAGCATAACCTCTAGCTCTTGCTACACCACCCACATCAGGTGAAGCGATGATAGGATTTTTAAGATTTTTCTTTTGAATATACTCTACAAACAGCGATGCACCAATAAGGTGATCAACAGGTATATTAAAGAATCCTTGGATCTGTGAAGCATGAAGATCAATAGTGATAACTCTTTGAACTCCGGCAGTTTCTAACATATCAGCAACAAGCTTTGCAGAGATAGGTACTCTAGGAGCTGCTTTTCTATCTTGTCTTGCATAACCAAAGTATGGTACTACGGCATTAATAGTTCCCGCACTACTTCTTTTTAATGCATCAACGATTATCAGAAGCTCCATAAGATTGTCATTTGCAGGTGCACATGTAGGCTGGATAATAAATACATCCTGACCTCTTACTGATTCTGTTATATTTACGTTTATCTCACCGTCACTGAATCTGTTTACCTGTACCTCTGCCAGCTCTTTACCTAAAAAATCAGCTACTTTTTGAGCAAACTCTGGATTTGCAGTTCCAGAAACCAATTTGTATGTATTCATTTAATCTACCTTATAACTATAATTTTGTGCCATTATATCTTAATGTCACTTTATTATTAATTTAATTGAGCTTTTGCCTCTTTCTCAACCTCTTGCAAGAACCTCTCAAGAAGTTTATCTGTAGGAAGTTTTTCTATAACTTCCCCTTTTTTTATAATAAGACCGCTACCTTTGCCGTATGCTATAGCTACATCGGCACTTTTTGCTTCACCTATTGCATTTACCACACATCCCATTACTGAAACATTTAACGGTGTCTTTATATGTTTTGTAGCCTCTTCAACTTGGGCCACTGCACTTACTAGATCAGCTTCAATTCTTCCGCAAGTTGGACATGAGATGATATTTAGACCCTCTTTTGCTATCCCTGCATCTTTTAAAATAGCCTTTCCAACCTCTATCTCTTTTTCAAGCTCTCCTGTCATAGAGACTCTTAATGTATCACCTATTCCGTCAAGAAGTAAGGCTCCAAGTGCTATTGAAGATTTAACAGTAGAGTGAAACTGTGTTCCGGCTTCCGTTACACCTAGATGAAATGGATAATTATTATGTGGTCTTAACATTCTGTATGCTTCAACCGTTCTTTGCACATCGCTGGCTTTTAGTGATATTTTTATATCAGTAAAGTCCAGATCTTCTAAAAACTTTATATTATACAGTGCAGACTCAACCATCCCTTTTGCTGTTTGACCGTATCTGTCCTCAAAGTGGCTTTCCAAGCTTCCGCAGTTCACACCGACTCTTACTGGTAGATTTCGCTCTTTACATGCACGAACTATCTCTTTTATCTTATTTTTTTCATTTATATTTCCAGGATTGAATCTGATACAGTCCACAACTTGGGCTGCTTTTAAAGCAAGTTTATAGTTAAAGTGTATATCTGCAACTATAGGCAGTGTAGTTTGCTCTTTAATCTGCTTTAAGGCATTAGCAGCATCCATATCAGGCACTGCAACTCTTACTATATCTGCTCCTGCAAAATGTAGTCTTTTTATCTGATCAACGGTAGCTTCCACATCACAGGTTTTACTGTATGTCATTGACTGAACACTAATGGGTGCATCACCGCCTACGGCAACATCACCTACATATATTTTTTTTGTTTTTACTCTTTCTATCATATGCGAATTGTATCAAAATCTTTATTATAGAAGCTCTTATATCTCTAATATATTATAGATTTTTCTTTTTTCTTATTCTGTATTTATAAAGTTCATGACTTACAAAAAGTATAATAGGGAAAGGTAAAAGTATCCATAGATCACCCATAGGTACATAAGCTGTATTAAATATCATCTGTACCGATTCAACATTTAAAAGCATCCAGATCCAAAGTATCTCTATACCCATTGCAATTAGTAGGAGTTTATTTGTATTCCAGCCTATACTAAATGCTGAATACTCCCAGCTTCTCATTGTCCAGGCGTTGAAAAGCTGACAGGTAACCGCACCAAGAAGTGTCATGGTCATAGCCTGTCTGTGCAATAAAGGATCATTTAGATCAACCACTCCATACTCCCAGCCGTGAAGCAATAAAAAACTAATAAATGCAGCCATTGCAGCAGCGGCTTCAATAAGGCCTATAAAAAAATATCCCCTTTTAAAAACTTCCCAGTCAAGTATCTTCTCATTTTTACCCACCGGTGGTCTTTTCATAATATTTGCTTCAGGCTTCTCACTCCCAAGAGCAAGTCCCGGAAGCATATCGGACCCAAGATCTATTGACAATATCTGAATAACAGATAAAGGTAACGGTATTTTAAAAAAGAACTGCAAAATATAAGGAACTATCTCAGGAACATTTGAAGATAGAATATATGTAACAAATTTCTTAATATTAAAATATACTGTCCTTCCCTCTTCGATTGCGGCAACTATTGATCTGAAATTATCATCAAGAAGTATCATATCAGCAGCCTCTTTTGCCACTTCAGTACCGCTTTGTCCCATAGCTATACCTATATCTGCACGTTTTAAAGAGGGTGCGTCATTTACACCGTCCCCAGTCATAGCAACAACTTCACCGTTTTTTTGCAGGGCTGTTGCTATTTTAAGCTTTTGATTGCTTTCCATCCTTGCAAATAAAATATCATTATCTTTTAATATCTCTTCAAGTTCCGTGTCGGTGAATTTTGCTATCTCCTCCCCTGTTACTATCTTGTCATACTTTAGACCGATCTTCTTGGCAACAGCAGCAGCTGTTTTATGGTTGTCACCTGTTAACATCATTGTTCTTATTCCAGCTTCCGCACACTGTACCAGAGCCTCTTTTACTTCAGCTCTCGGTAGATCCATAATAGCTACAAGACCTAAAAAAACTATATCATCTTCGCTATTGTTACTGTTTATACCGATAGCTAAAACTCTGTATGCATTATTTTCAAATATATCAAGCTGCTCTTTTATCTTCTCCTTTTCTTTTTGATCAAGTGTTTGAATGCTGCTGTTTTTATCTATATATGAAGAGGACCTTTGAAGTATCACCTCAGGGGCTCCTTTTATATATAGTATCTGTTCATTTTTATCTGTAGTGTATAAAGATGACATCATTTTTCTTTCACCGGTAAATGGATTCTCTGATATCTTTTTATAATTTTTTGGATCTAGACCCATCTTTTTTGCAGCTGCTACTATTGAAAGTTCCGTAGGGTCTCCAAAAAAATTACCGTTTTCAATTGTAGCTCTTGAGTTTAATAAACCTGCATATAAAAGATTTTCCAATCTTATTTTAGATCTATCATTACTATTTTCATATCTAAACACTCCCTTTGTCTCGTAGCCTACACCCTCTATAGTTATCTTCTCTCCCGAAGAGAGATATATCTCTTTTAAGGTCATCTCATTTTTTGTTAAGGTTCCTGTTTTATCGGTACATATAACAGTTGCACTTCCCAAGGTTTGTACAGAATCCAGGTTTTTTATCAAAGCATTTCTTTTTGCCATTCTTTGGCTTGCCATAGAGAGGGCAAGGGTAATTGTAGGCATAAGTCCCTCAGGTACGTTTGCCACAATAAGTGAAAGTGCAAAGATTGAAGCTATAAGTATGTTTCTGTCTGAAAAAATTCCAAGTATAAAAAACACAATCCCCATCATAACAGCAATAAGAGTTAAAATCTGTGTGATCCTTATGATCTCTTTTTGTATGGGTGTTATGGTTTTTTTTACATTTTTTGTCAATGTTGCTATCTTACCAAACTGTGTAGCATGAGCAGTTGCAGTTACCACTGCAATAGCACTTCCTGAAACTGCCGTTGTTCCTGCAAAGATCATATTCTTTGCCTCAAGAGGCAGTTTTACTTTTTTATTTTCACTCTCTCTTCTGCTTGGTTTTGATTCACCGTTTAGTGCTGAAGTGTTTATATATAATGAACTGTTTTCAATTATCACAGCATCAGCCGCAATTTTATCACCCTCTTCAATAATGAGTATATCTCCCGGAACAAGTTTTGATGCATCTAAAGTTACTTTTTCATCATCTCTTTTTACATTTACCAAAGTAGGTATTAGCCTTAGTAATGCTTCCATCGCCTGATCTGCTTTATAGTCCTGCCAAAATGCAAAAGTCGCATTGATAACTACAGCTGCTAATATTGCAGTTCCTAGAATATCACTCCCTTGATCGGGAACATAATGATCTGCAATAAATGAAAGAAGAGCCGCAACTTCTAAAAGTATGGCAAAAAACTGGATATATTGTTTAAGATACTCTTTAATGTAGTTTTTTTTATCTTCATTCTCAATTGTGTTTAGTCCAAACTCCTCTAAACGCCTTTTTGCTTTTTTTGAACTAAGTCCGTTTTTATTAGTGTGAAATTTTGATAGAAGCTGCTTAGTATCTAACTCATAGGGGTTCAAAAATCACTCCTCTTGAGGATAGAACGCTATAGTATTTATAGAAGAATTCTGCAAAAGTTTTTCTATTGGTTCTTTTCCTAAAAATCTTGAGAAAAATGAGAGTCTTTTTGCACCTATTATTGCCAGTTGATGGTTTGATCTTGCTATATGTTCAAGTATTGTATTCTCTTCATTTAATGTAAATTCATGTTTTATAGTAAGATGAAATCCCAGGATCTTTGAAAGTTGAACATAATGTCTTAGATTTGAATTTATAAAAGCCAACATCTCTTTTGCTTTTTTTATATCTATATGAACCATTTTATTTTTTGACATAGTTGTAATAGAATAAACTTCTGTTTTTGCATCAAAAGCTTTTGCCATAACACTAAAAAAAGTAAATTTTTTAACTGACAGTTTTGATTCTTTAATAGGGAGTATAATTGACTCAAAAGAGTTATTTTGTGCTAAATGAACTACTCTTACAACAGCAAGATTAACAGGAAGCTTAGCTTTACTTAGACGCTCACTAAATGAATTTGTAAAATAATCTTTACCTCTTCTTGTACTGCAAAACAAAGTATCTGCATTTGTATTTAAAAGATAATCTTTAATAGCTTTATGAGGATCACCTTTTAATATAACAGTTTCAATATTTACACCGATTTTAGATCCCTCTAACGATAAGGTCTCAAAAGTCTCATTTACATCTTCCATAGGATCTTTTTTATTTTTAATATACAATAATACAAGATCATAATGTAACACATTTGCATATTCAAGTGCATACTTTGCCGACATTTGAGAAACTACAGATCCGTTTACTGCCGCTATTACTTTCATATGAAGATTCCTTTTTTTTCTACACTTAATTGTATCATAAATAATTTTATTAAATGAAATTAATCTATTTTTATTAAGTGTATAATCATAAAAAGAATAACTATCTTTGGATTCTCTTAGCTAAATTAGGGTATAATCGGCTTTAAATTAACAAAAGACGATAGGAAAATATTTGGAAAATATTGCAGTTTTTGACATTATTGTAGTTTCTTTGATAACCCTTTTAGGTTTAAAAGGATTGTTCAGAGGTTTTACGAAAGAGTTTTTTGCTCTTGTTGGTATCGTAGGTGGTGTATTTATAGCATCCAGAGTAGCTAAAGAGGTTGGTTACTTTATAAACGGACTAATCCCTATGTCCAATGAGAATACAATTCTTTTGGTAGGGTTTGTTGCGGCACTTGCACTTTTTTGGATAGTAGCATTTAGTTTAGGGAAAGTTATATCTCACGTATTTACTTTAAGCGGTCTTGGTTTTATTGACAGGATACTTGGATTTGTATTTGGAGCTAGTAAAATATTCCTTTTATTCTCTATAATTGCATATGCTGTTTCTCAGGTAAAAACGATCAACGACAATCTTAAACCTAAACTAAAAAGTAGTATAACCTTCCCTATTTTAAGAGATACAGGTGGTTACATAATAAAACTGGATACTTCCGGTATACAAAAAGATGTAACAAAAAAACTAAACACGGCAGTTGATGCAACTAAAAAAACTTTAACAGATATTGCACAAAAAGAGCTTGAAGAGAAACTAAAAAAAGAAACTTCAGATGAAGAGTTAAAGAAAAAAGCAATTGAACTTAAAAAGCAGCTAGAGGAAACAACAGTTGAGCAGACAAAATAAAGCACTTGAAGATTTAAAAACTGTTCTAAAAGACAAAGGTATGAAATACACGGAACAAAGAGCCGTGATACTTCAGATACTTCTTGCTCTTGATGAACATTTAAGTGCTGAAGAGGTACATGAGGTTGTAAAAGAGAAATACCCTGATTTAAATATTGGTATTGCTACAGTTTACAGAACTTTGAACTTCCTTGAAGAGGTTGAGCTTATAACCTCTATCTCTTTTGGGAAAGACGGTAAAAAATATGAAAGCAATGACTCTTCTCACCATGATCATATCATCTGTACAAAGTGCGGTAAAATTGTAGAGTTCTTTGATGAAGAGATAGAAAAAAAACAAGAGCAGATTGCACTAAAAAACGGCTTTAAAATAACAGATCACAATATGCAGCTATATGGTATATGTGATAAATGTCAAGAAAAAAACTAAACTAGAAAGGGATAGACAAATTGTTTGAAAATAGATATATACAACAAAGAATCGAGAAAGCAGAAAAACTAAGACAAAGCGGTATAAATCCATACTGTAACCAATCAAAAAGAAATACTACTATTGAAAAGTATTTAAATGTTAACAGTGATATAGACCAATTAGAAGATAAAAGAGATGAAAAAAGGGTCTATGTAGTTGCAGGTAGAATAAAATTCTTCAGACTTATGGGAAAAGCAAGCTTCATTAAAATAGAGGATGAAAGCGGTATTTTACAAATATATGTAGCAAGAGACAATCTACCTGAAGGCTTCTACAATGAAACATTTAAAAAGATGTTTGAAGTTGGTGATATTGTTGAAATTGAAGGTTATCCTTTTGTTACAGGTAAAGGGGAACTTTCTTTACATGCAAACGATATAAAGATACTTACAAAAGCTATCAGCCCGCTTCCTGAGAAATACCACGGTCTTGCCGATAAAGAGTTAAGATACAGACAAAGATACCTTGACCTTATTATGAACTCTGAAGTTAAGAAAACTTTCCACATCAGATCAAAAGTTATCAGCTTAACAAGAAGATTCTTTGAAGATAAAGGTTTCTTGGAAGTTGAAACTCCTATGATGCACCCAATAGCAGGTGGAGCAAATGCGAAGCCGTTTACTACTCACCACAATGCACTTGGTGTTGACAGATATTTGAGAATTGCACCTGAGTTATATCTAAAAAGATTAATTGTCGGTGGATTTGAAGCTGTATTTGAGATAAACAGAAACTTTAGAAATGAAGGTATGGACGCAACACATAACCCAGAATTCACATCTATAGAGTTTTACTGGGCTTATAAAACATACAAAGACCTGATCACAATTACAAAAGAGTATTTTGAATATCTTTTTGATCACCTTAATCTTCCTACAATTTTACCTTACGGTGATTTTGAAGTTGATTTCTCAGACTTTACAGAGATACCACTTATCCAGTCACTTACGGATATTGGAGGGGTTCCTAAAGATGTAACTGAAGATAAAGATAAGATCTATGTATATTTAAAAGAGAATAATGTTGATGTAAAACCTAATCTAAATTTAGGACAACTGCAAGGGGAACTGTTTGATGAGTATGTTGAAGCAAAGCTTATCAACCCGACTTTTATCACCGAATACCCTGTAGAGATCTCTCCGCTAGCAAGAAGAAGTGATGAAAAAACACACTTAACAGATAGATTTGAACTTTTCATTGCAGGTAAAGAGATAGCAAATGCCTTCTCTGAGCTTAATGACCCGCTTGATCAGTTAGAAAGATTTGAGGGTCAAATGGCTGCTAAGGATCATGGAGATGATGAAGCACATGAGATGGATGCAGATTTTGTAAATGCACTATCTTACGGTATGGCACCAACAGCAGGTCAAGGTATAGGAATAGACAGACTTGTAATGATGTTAACAAATGAACACTCTATCAGAGATGTACTTCTTTTCCCTGCAATGAAACCAATTGCAGCAGAGATAGATCTGCATGCTCAGAGTGAAGAATAAAATATAATTAAAAGGAAGGAAAAAAATGAGTTTTTTAAGTAACGATAATTTAGCAATGGCGGACAAAGCAGTATTTGATATATGTGAGAAAGAGTTAGAGAGACAAACACATCACTTGGAGATGATTGCATCGGAGAATTTTACATCTCCTGCAGTTATGGAAGCTTCCGGTTCTATTTTTACAAACAAATATGCTGAAGGTTATCCTAACAAAAGATATTACGGTGGATGTGAATTTGCTGACCAAGTTGAGCAGTTAGCAATAGATAGAGCATGTGAGATCTTTGGATGTTCTTATGCAAATGTACAAGCACACTCGGGAAGCCAGGCAAACGGTGCGGTATATGCGGCACTTATGCAAGCAGGTGATAAACTTTTAGGTATGGATCTATCACACGGTGGACACTTAACTCACGGTTCTAAGCCAAGTTTCTCAGGTAAAAACTACCATGCATTCTACTACGGTGTAGAGATGGATGGAAGAATCAACTACGATAGAGTTATGGATATAGCTATGATTGTACAGCCAAAAATAATCGTATGTGGTGCTTCTGCATATGCAAGAGAGATCGACTTTGAAAAATTCAGAGCAATTGCAGATGCTTGCGGTGCTATACTATTTGCCGATATTGCACATATTGCAGGATTAGTAGCTGCCGATGAGCATATGAGCCCGTTCCCTTACGCTGATGTTGTTACAACTACTACTCATAAGACTTTAAGAGGTCCAAGAGGGGGTATGATAATGACGAACGATGAAGATATTGCCAAGAAGATCAACTCTGCAATCTTCCCGGGACTTCAAGGAGGTCCTTTAGTACATGCTATTGCTGCAAAAGCTGTATCATTCGGTGAGATATTAAAGCCGGAGTGGAAAACATATGCTAGGCAAGTAAAAGCAAATGCAAAAGTTCTTGGTGAAGTTCTAATAAAAAGAGGATATGACCTAGTATCTGACGGTACTGACAATCACTTAGTATTAGTATCTTTTCTAAATAAAGAGTTCAGCGGTAAAGATGCAGATGCGGCACTTGGAAATGCAGGTATCACGGTAAACAAAAATACGGTTCCAGGTGAAACTAGAAGTCCGTTTGTTACTTCAGGTATCAGAGTTGGTTCACCTGCACTTACAACAAGAGGTATGAAAGAAAAAGAATTCGAGCTAATTGCAAATAAAATTGCCGATGTACTTGACGATATCAACAATACTGAACTTCAAGCATCAGTTAATAAAGAATTAGAAGAGTTAGCAAAGAACTTTGTAATATACACTAAATCTACATACTAATAACAACTACACAAGATAAAAGGGGAGCATTATGGAAGTAGACGGAAAAGAGTTTTTAAGAAATATCGGGATCGAAGAAAATAAAATGAAGCTTGAGAAAGAACAAAAAAAGCTTGACGAAAGTAAACGTGATCCATTTTATAAAAACGAATTAGAAGAAAACTTTGATAATGACTCTGCTTATGTTGATCTGTCAGATGATACAGAATCTACTATCAATCATCTTCAGGATATTATGCTTAACCCTGATGCGAACAATAAGAATAAAAAGAAATATATTGTTTTAGGATTATCACTTATACTTCTTTTTATTGTTACTATTTTTGTTATAAGAATCATCTCTAACAGTGATGAGGAGAAACAACTTAGCACTCCTGTTGAAAAAACTCAAGAGATTGATAAAGATAAACTGCTTGATAAGATTGATACAAAAGAGGAATATGAAAAGGTAATATCTAAAAATACAAGTTTACCGGCACAGATAGATATGCCTGATGTAAAAGAACCTGAACCAAAAGATATTATTTTACCTCCAAAGCCCGTAGAAAAGCCACATAACGTTAAAATAGAAAAGAAACCTGAACCAAAACAGCTAAAAAAAGATCTATTTGAACTTGAAAAGAAAGAAACTACCCAAAAAATTCAAAAAGAAGTTACAAAAAAAGTAGAAAAAACTATTCAAAAAGCAAAATTTCCTGATGTGATTGAAGCTAAACCAAGAAAAGTATCACAACTGCCTACACCTAAAGAGACAAATTTTGCTAAAAAAAGTACCTCTGCACCATCCGGTTATTATGTACAAATCGGGGCATACAGTAAAAAACCAAGTGACAATTTCCTAAACTCTATTGAGAAAAAAGGATATAACTATACCGTACATACAATAGTCGTAAAAGGTAAAAAGTACAATAAAGTTCTAATAGGGGCATACCCTACTAAGAAAACAGCTATGCAGAAGATTGATAAGATAAAAAAAGATTTTAAAAATCCAAAAGCATATATATTAAAATTTTAAAAAGTGACCATATGAAATTTTACAGTAAAACACTATTTTTAGATGAATTCACACCCGTATCTATTTATAAAAAGGTAAAAGATCTTTTTAATGATGAGATAACTTTTCTTTTTGAATCAGTTGTTAACAGCGATGACGGAAACTTCAGCTATATATTTATAGGGGACAGGGAGAGAGTATGGCATAAAAACTCAAAAAGTTTTTATAAGAATGAAAAAGGTGATGTTGAAAAGATTGATCAAAACCCCTTTGATTTTTTAAAGCAATACTATAAAAATATTGACAAATCTATCTATAAACAAAAAGGTGACGAACTCGGTATTGGACTGATTGACGGTTTTATAGGTAACATGGGATACGATATGGTATCTACCTTTGAACCGAAACTTCAAGAGTCTATGAAAGATCTAAAAGATGATATCAATATAGCAGATTGTGATCTTATTCGACCAAAGATAGTTCTTGTTTATTCCCATAAAAGCTCTAAACTTACAATTGTAACATCTATGAAAGAGATGAACGATAATCTGAAAATAATTGAGAATACTCTAAAAGAAAAGTTTGAATATACACCTTTAAAAAAAGCGGAACTTTTAGATGAGGGTAGTTTTGCACATACCAAAGAAAAATTCTTTGATATGATAGCAAAATCTAAAGAGATGATAAGAAGCGGTGATGTTTTTCAAATACTAATGACAAACAGATATACTCAAAAGGCAAAACTGGATAACCTAAGCTTCTATAGAATGCTTAGATCTAAAAACCCAAGCCCATATCTATTTTTACTTGAATATGAAGATTTTTGTATAGCGGGAAGTTCTCCTGAGGTTATGGTAAGACTAACCGATAACAGAATACTTCTAAGACCCATCGCAGGTACAAGAAAAAGAGGAAAAACAATAGCTAAAGACCAGCTGATGGAACATGAACTAAGAAATGACCCAAAAGAGGTAGCAGAGCATGTTATGCTTATTGACCTTGGTAGAAATGATGTGGGACGTGTGGCAAAAGCAGGAACAGTAGAAGTAACAGATAAGATGAGAGTTGAGAAATACTCACATGTTATGCATCTTGTAAGTGATGTGGAAGCAAATCTGGATGAAAAGTATGATATGTTTGATCTGTTTGCTTCTACATTTACGGCAGGAACTATGACGGGAGCTCCAAAGATAAGAGCTATGGAGCTTATAGCACAGTTTGAACAGCTAAAACGTGGTTTCTACAGCGGTAGTATTGCCTACTTTGGTTTTGACGGTAATATGGACAGTGCTATTACAATTAGAACTACCCTTATAAAAGATGAGACAGTAATTTTCCAAGCAGGTGCAGGGGTGGTTGCAGATTCTCTTCCTGAATTAGAATTTTTAGAAGTTAATAACAAACTAGCCGCTAATATCAGTACCCTAAAAGAGTTAAGCACACTTGATACTTAATATTTAATACTTAAACAATATCTCTATATATTGTTTAAATATTCTACAACTTTTGTCATTATCTTTTTTTGCTTCTTTTTAATTTTCGGAACTTTATCAATAGAGAAAAATTCCACATCGGTATTTTCCCATGAGAGATGGTGATTTAGAAGTTTATTATCTAAAAAGTAGTGATTAAACTTTTTTATTTTGTCATAATTAACTAGAAAAATACCTATATCTTTCGTTTCATTCTTTTGTTCAAAGTACTTTTCCAAGTGCTCATACTTTACAACTATACTGCTCTCTTCATACAACTCTCTTATTGCTGTTTCCTCTTTTGTCTCAAGTTTTTCACTTACACCCTTTAAGAATCCCCACCTTTTAGCGCTAGAAACAGATTTGCATAATAGTATTTTTATATTGTTATTGTTTATTTTATAAATTGCAACACCGTATGCTTTTACTTTATTATCCATAATCTATTCCACTTTTGCATTATATATATAATATGTTACCACAAATAAGATACATAACGGTAACAAAATAGCTAATTCAGCTACTAAAACATCACCAAATGCAAGTTTTTGAAGTAAAAACAACGCACCCCATACTAAAAGAGTACCAAATACGGATATTGTTACGAAAGTTGCCGTATTAAAGAATCTGCTGCTCTCATTTGTGAAAAGATACACTAAGACTATAAGAGGAATAACAAACAAAGGCATAAAAAGTAAAGAGTAAAGTATCGCTTTTATTTTATTTGTATTTAGACCCTGATCATCTAAGAGCAATATAGTATAAATAGCATCAATAATAGAAAACTGCACTTTTGCTTTATATACATTGTTTATGATCTTTGGTTCAAAATCCTCTAAAGTATATAAAAACTTTTCATATGATATATCAAGTTTGGAATCACTCCAATCAATTTTTGAAGGCTTTTTTGTTATCTTTGTATTTACAACATACCATTTATTATTTTGATAATATGCTTTTTCACCGATAACCGTCTCTACTATATCATTATTCTTTGTTTTAAATATCCTTACACCCTCTGCTTTTTTTTCCAAAGGGTAAAGCTTTTTGAAATAAACAAAATATTCATTATATTTTAAAAAAATATTTGACTGTTCACTTACGAAATATCTATTATCAAGTATCTTCTTTTTCTCCTCATAGGAGTATGCCATAGGTGTAGCCTGTAAAGATATCAATATAAGAGTAAATAACAATGAGAGTAGTACTATAGGTGTTAAAATTGCTTTTTTTGATATACCCAAAGAGTAAAAACTTACAAGTTCATTATTTTTAATAAGCAAGGTTAATGTAACAATCCATGCAAATACCAAAGATAAAGGAAGAGTGATAGTAAAAGTAAAAAATCCGTTATAAAATATATACAACAGCTGTAAGTTCGCAGAATCAGGGAGTTTTTTTACATTTTGTAAAAAATCTATACCTATAAAAAAGATCTCTAAAGAGAGTAAAATGATAAAAAAATAGATCAAATATTTTTTGATCAAATATTTTGTTAGAATATTCACGAATACAGCCTTATGCTAAGAGTAGTTCTATAAATAAATATGTTTACAATATTAATTATCTGAGGTACCCTTGAGTGTATATGATGACTTAACTTCAGTTAAGGATAACTTTTGTAAGGCATCTATTGCTTTTATGCAGTGTTGTATTATACCCTCTATTTTATCAAATTCCTCTTTTGTAAAATCACTTAAAACATAATTTGCCACATCACCTTTGTTTTTAGGCTTCCCTATTCCAACTCTTACTCTAATATAGTCGTTTCCTATATGGGAATCTATTGATCTAAGTCCGTTATGTCCACCGTGACCGCCGCCTAATTTAAACTTAACAGTACCAAATGTAAGATCAAGGTCATCGTGTATTATTATAATATTTTCATTTGGAATATCATAATAATCCGCGATATTAACAATTGATTCACCTGAAGCATTCATAAAAGTCTGAGGTTTAGCGTATATATTTGTTCTATGTTTTTTTGTTATTGATTGAAAATTGTTGTTTGTGATGTTTGTAGTGTCCAGACCTTTAGTTATCTCATCGATAACTAAAAAGCCTATATTGTGTCTTGTATTCTTATACTTATCCCCGGGATTTCCCAGACCGGCAATCAAATACATATAAAGTGTTTCTTTTACTTAAAGATTACTTAGCTTTGATTACACCAACAACCGGTACTCTTGGGTCTAAGTAACAATCAACACCTTCCGGTAATTTAAGATCTCTTACTAGGTAGTTACCACCAACATCAAGGTCAGAAACATCAAAGTGAAAAGACTCTGGTAAGTTTTCAATTGTACATTTAACATCAACTCTTTTTCTATGGAAGAATAAAAGACCTTTGTTCTTAATACCAATTGCCGTACCCTCAGTAGTAACAGGTACAGAGTATGTAGCTCTTACACCCGGTAATGCAACCATTAAGTCAACGTGAATAGGGTTAGATGTAATAGGATCAGTTTGGTACTCTTTTACTACTACTTTGTAAGTAGTTCCCGATACTTCAACGTCAAATGCGATTGTTTCTTTAGCTTTTAAAGCTCTGATGTAGTCGTTTAATTTAAAAGCAGCATTTACGTTTTCCATACCTTTTCCGTAAATGTTGGCAATTAGATAACCATCTCGTCTTAACGATTTTGTAGATTGTTTTGCGATACTATCTCTAAGTATACCTTGTAACATTTTGTGTCCTTGAATTTTTATTTACTAATTGATCTTTTTATATCTATTAGTTATGAATCGGGATTTTATCCAAAATATTATTAACTTTTGTTTAAATAATATAAATTATCTTCTAAAGGAAAAAATTTATCAATTAATCAAGATTTTTATTTTTTTGACACATTTTTACGTTATAATAACAGTCAATTTAATTTAAAAGGAATAATTATGAGAAAATTTAGTTTAGTTGCAGCAGCAACACTATTTGCAGGAATCAGTGCGTTTGGTATGAGCGATGCTGCTCTTCTAAAAGATGCAAAAGACGCAGGTCTTAAGGCTATCCCACAATCAAAATTAGAGGTGTTAAAACTTGTAGATAATCCAAAGAACCCTATTACTGATTGTAAAGTTGAGCTTGGTAAGAAACTTTATTTTGATCCAAGACTTTCAAAATCAGGACTTATCTCTTGTAATACATGTCACAACCTTGGTATGGGTGGTGTTGACGGTGTCGGTGCAGCAGTTGGTCATAAATGGACACCAAACCCTGCTCACTTAAACTCACCTACTGTTTATAACTCAGTATTAAACAAAGCACAATTTTGGGACGGTAGAGACCCACACCTAGAGGCTCAAGCTCAAGGTCCTGTTCAAGCTGGTCCTGAGATGGCGGCACCAAAAGGTCTGGTAGTAGAAAGAGTTACATCTATGCCTGATTATGTTGAAGAGTTTAAAAAAGCTTACGGTGATGATGTTGAAATTACATTTGAACTTATTACAGATACTATTGCCGTATTTGAAAGAATACTTGTTACACCTTCAAGATACGATGCATTCTTAAACGGTAACGCAGATGCTTTAACAAAAGCGGAGAAAACCGGTCTTAAAGTATTTGTAGACAAAGGTTGTGCAGCATGTCACAACGATATAGGTCTTGGTGGTACTATGCAGCCGTTTGATGCTTCTAAATACAACCTGAATGTTGGTGGATTCACTGGTACTGCTGAGGGTATGATAAAAACACCAACACTTAGAAATATTGAAGAGACTGCTCCATACTTCCACAATGGTAATGTATGGTCATTAAACCATGCTGTTAAACTAATGGGTGATATTCAATTGGGGATGAAACTTACAGATAAAGAGACTGAACAAATCTCTACATTCTTAAAGTCTTTAACAGGTAAAAAACCAAACATCTCATATCCTCAACTTCCAGTTATCACTGAAAAAACTCCTAAACCGGATATGAACTAATAAAAAGCCTTTTGGCTTTTTATTATAAAAGGATCTAAAATGAAATATACCTTTTTAACACTTATTGCAATAAGTTCACTATTTATATTAAGTGGATGTACCAATCAGCCATATAAGGCTAAAGATAAAAAATGTAAATACAATCCAAATATGACATCTAAACAGATAGAAAAAAAGATGGATTGGAAATATTGTGAAGAGTCTAATTAAGACTCTTCAATCTTATTCTTAAAAAACTTTCATTATTGGGAAGATGAAAATGAAATTGTCAAATATTGAATCTTCTCAATGTTTTATAATTTATTTAGTTTAGTTCTACACTACTGATTTTTTTATATGATTTGTCAAATACTACACCATAATAGATATCCGCATCATCATATCTTATAAGATAGTTCATTGGATTTGATATAAGTTTTAATTTCATAGTTTTATGATCAAATTTCGGTAGATTTAGTTTGATAAATTTAAAATTCCAAGTTAAAAGATAAAAGTTACTATTTGTATCTATTGCATATCCGGTTAATATATCTTGTTTATTTTCAGATATTTTTATAAAAGCCAAATTTATATCTTTTGGGTATGGAATCTGTTTTACCCGTATAACACCGTTTCTTCTACGGATATTAAATAAGTTTTTATTGCTGTCTTGTACTAAATAACCCTTATCGTGAGGTTTCATATTTGTAGCTTTTCCCCAAATATTTAATGCAGGATATTTAAAGCCATTGTTGTTTAACTTTGTTGTTAACTGCTCACTTAAATGTTTATTGAGTCCATGATCAAAATCATAAACAACTGCTTGTTTGGATCTGATTCCAAATACCTCTTCGGGAAACTTAATCATCCCTTGTTTTTTATCCGGATTTAAAAGGGGATATAACTGAACCTCTTGTTTTTTCAATAAGTTTGTATTGTAAGAGAACCCCAGTCTTGAAGATTTGATTGTTTTTTTATCATATATTTTATCATCAAGTTTAAGAGGAAGTTTCCTTTGAATATCAAGATCTCTCCAATACACAAACGGCAGATATGATTCATAAGTGATCCTATCGAAAGTTTTTTTATCTTTTACCCCATACTCAAATCTATGATCTCCAAAGTTTTTTTGATATACAAAATCCTTAATAACATTTGAATAAAAGATATAATATTTATTGAAAGTTTTTTGATAATTTGTAGTGTAGTTTATATATGATAAAAATAGAAAACAAACAGTAACTAAAGCTAAAGATACTTTATAAAATATAGAATCTAGCTTTTGTTGTTTCACACTATAAAAACTATCAAGTACCGCAAAAGGTATAAAAAATAAAAACAACAACCATAATGTATCTTCTGCAAAATATTGATTCTTTAAAAATAAACTTATAAATAGTGCTATTAAAATAGTTTTAAACAGTATAGCTTTACTGTTTCTTTCAACTATTACCGAACTTAATCCTATATATAAAACAATTGCGGCAAAAGAATAGGCAATAGTATCTTTAAATGCAACTTGAATAATCTGCTGGGGGTAATAGTTTAGAAGTATAAAGAGTAAACTAATTGAATATATCGTTATCAACGCTACAATAAAACCAATCCCAATAGCAAGATGTAAAAATAGAGAATCTCTCATATTTAAAGGCAGATGTGCCATGATTTTTATACGGTTTTGTATCTTCTCCGGTAAAAACTGTGCAAATGATATAATAAAACCAAAACTTAAAAATATATATGAAAGATAAAAATATGGCTTCTCTTGAAGATGGGTAAATTTATACCACATCATAGATTCAGGTTCTACAGTTGAAAAAGAAAAATCCAAATTAAACCAAAAATACCCCAAACTGCAAACAATAGCTATAAAAATCCCTAAGATATAAAATCTTAGCTTTATCCACTCTTTTTTTAAAATTGAAGTAACCATTAGTATTTCCCCACAAAATCTAAAAACTTATCTTCAAAACTACTAGATTTGTCTTTATTAAAATTTTCCATTGTATCTATATGTACTAGTCCACCTTTTTGAACTATCGCCATATCATCTATAAGATTTTCAAGATCACTCATAGTATGGGATGTTACAAGTACGGTTTTATTTGTCCCTTTAATATAATCTTTTAAATAATCTATAAAAAGTCGTCTATACCCAGCATCAAGCCCCATTGAGTAATCATCAAGCATAAGAAGTTGAGCATCTTGAGCAAATAAGCACCCTAAGACTACTTGTGACTTTTGTCCAAAAGATAAAGTAGAAATCTTTTGAGAATAATCCAACCCCATCAAATCAACCAAATCATAAAAAAGTTTTCTCTTCCATCGCAAATAAAATGGTGCAAAAAACTTCTCTATTTGCTCTATACTCATATAATCATAAGTGATAAAACCCTCATGAAGTAATGCTATATTTTGTTTAGTATTAGATGATAAGTGATGAGAATCTTCTCTAAAGATAAGACACTCCCCACTATTTGGTTTTAAATATCCCATAAGTATATTTATAAGTGTAGATTTTCCTACACCATTTTTCCCCAATAGTCCAAATACACTGCCTTGATATATATCTAAATTTAGATTTTCATATATCTTTTTATTGCCAAACTCATGAGATAAATTTTTTATCTCAATTATTTTTTTTCGTTCCACAACTTCCTCCACATCCATCACAACCTTTTGTATTAACTAACTTTTTATATAAAAAATATAAAGCTCCTATTGTAATAATTCCTAAAAACAATTTATCCATATTTTTATCCTTTTATAAACTTTATAAAAAGCCGTTCAAAAAAAATATCACGGCTTTCTAAAAATCTATTTCATAGGCTTCGCTTCAACCCAGATAACAGCATCTTGACTTAACTCTTTACCTTTATACTCTTTATCACTTCCGGCACCCAATGCACAAAATCCCCAAAAACCGGCTTTTGGAATAGAGAATGTAAACTCACCATCTTTATTTGCTTTTATACCCATGGTTACAAATGAATCTTGCGGTGCCTCATATCTATTTTCTCCCATTTTATTGTTTTTCATATCTGGAGTGTTATTTATATACTCAACTTCAATCTCTGCATAAGGTACAACTTTCCCTTTACTTTTTACAACACCCGTAAAACTTCCATGTTCCCAAATAGCATAAGGTTTTGTTAAAGGTACAATCTCAGCTTTTAATCCTAAATCTGCATCCCATCCATTTGGTACACCAGCAACATTGATAACTGTTTTGGTAATCTGTTGAATATAGATATCCTCTTCCGCTTCATAATATGGCTTTGGAACCATAACTATCATATGATCACCCATGTTTCTAGCTTTATATTTTGACTCAAAAGCTTTACCACTGTTATGTTTCCCTTTCCATGTAATTGGTTTAAGTGTATTTGTTAGATCTTTTTTACCTTTTTTCTTAGTAATTGAATAAAACTCTTCAACCCCTGCCATATCCATAGTATGCTCATCTGCAAACGGGTGTGTAAAAACATGTTTAAACTCTATAGTTTTACCTTTTGTTAAAGCTGTATTTGGTGTATATACCATCTGAAAGTGTGCCATTGCCGAAGTTGTTAAAAGTGCTGTTGCTGCTACGCCTAATATTGTTTTTCTACCTGCAAGCAGGATTCCACTTTGTTTCATCATTTTTATTTCCTTTTTAAATATAATTATAATAATCACTATCATATTAAAGTGATAAGTTTAGCTGTATGCTAAGTTCTAAATAGAGCTCTATTTACAATTTAACATACAGCAACCAATAACTATTCTGTTATATCAGAACCTTTTATATAAACTTGATGACCTTCACCTGCATCAAAAACAGCATTGTAAGAACCGTTTGGTTTTTTAAAATTTACTTCACTATCTTCAGACATTTTTGTACTAAAAATAGCTTTACCATTTTGTTCAATTCTAAACTTTACACCACTTGCACTACTACCATCGCTAAATCCTCCTTCACAAGTGATAGTTCCATCACCCTCATCAAAGCAAGACATAATAGCACTATGTGCAAAAAGTGGACTTGAAGCTAGTATAGAACTTAATATCAACTTTTTAATCATTTTAGTTTTCCCCCTTTCCTAGATTTTTGATAAATATCATATTTACCGTTTGATTTTGAGATTATTTTTAATCCACCTTTCCAATTTATATTTTTTGAGGGCCAAAACCCTAAAGCAAGTGCTAAAGCAGCAACACTAAAATAAAAATATGTCATAGCATCCAACCCGCTCCAGCCATATAAACTCCCAATAGTAAAAATAGATGATGATATAAATACACCTAAAAACACAGGGAAGAATATAGCAAACATCATCCATCTATAACTATTTGTTTGCATCTTTACAACAATCATTGTAGCTATACAAGGTGGAGTTAAAAGCATAAATATTATAATTGCCGTTGCATGTAGAGGAGTATATCCGCTATTTTGTGCCATTGCATCTTCGGCTCTTTGAGAATCTGCTTTCCCATTTTCATATAAACTTCCTAAAGTAGCAACTGCACTCTCTCTTGCTGCAAAAGAACTTAAAAATGCTACATTTATCTTCCAATCAAATCCTGCATATTGTGTAATAGGTTCTATAGACTTTCCAGCCATACCTAAAAGTGAGTTTTCAACTTTTTCATTTTTTATATTTCTTAAAATCCTATTTCGCACCTTTGCAAGTTTTCGCAATTGTTTGTTTATCACTCTTGCATCTTTATCACCTCTGGGTTTGATAAATTTAAAATAATTTGCATTTAATATTTTATATTGTTCATCAACTGCAACAGCACCCTCTTTTGATGTGGTTGCCATCCTTTTACTTTTATATCCATCATAATAGTTTAACAGTTCAGCTATCTCATCTTTTGTATCAACCTCTTCATAGTATTTACTTTTTTTAACTTTATTATTAAATATACTTAAAGATCTTTCTAACTGTTTATCGTATTTTACTTGTGACTCATCACTAATACCCGGAAACTGTAACATTGCAAAAAGTACAATAGCAACTGCTAAAACAATAGTAAGTACTTTATAAATATAGATCCATACTCTTTGTGCCGCACTTAAAATCACACCTTTAAATGTAGGTAGATGATAAGGGGGAAGCTCCATTACAAACGGTGCTGTTTCCCTTGTCTTTAAAAATGTACTTGTAAGAATTTTTGCTACTATTAAAGCTGTAAAAATTGTAGCCGTTGATATAAAAAACATCATAATCGCCATATCAGGTTTAAAAAATGCACCTAAAAGTAAAGTATAAAATGGAACTTTTGCCAAACAGTTCATATAAGGAACTGTTAAAATTGTAGCCATCCTTGCCCTATCATCAGCTATACCTTTTGTTGCCATAACACCGGGCACTGCACAACCGCCAACCATAGCACCGCCAAGAACTAAAGGAAGTGTTGACTGTCCATGAAGCCCGAACTTTTTAAATATTCTATCAAGTATAAAAGCCATACGAGGCATATATCCCACATCTTCCATAATAGCAATCAATGCAAATAGTATAAAAAATATTGGAACATAATTTATCAAAGCATTTGCACTGTTTATCATCCAAATAGCAAAATCGGTCATCATAGGCACATCTGTTAGATATGCAGGTGGTGATATATCAATCACAAAGTTTTTAATAGCAGCAAGAAGAGGCCATGTATAATCAGTAAGCTTATATCCACCCACAATAGAAAGCTCATAAATTAAAAACATAATACCAAATAAAATAGGAAGTGCCAGCCATCTATTTAAAACTATTTTATCAGCTTTATCGGTGAGAGTTTCTTTATCTTTGTTTTTATCTTTGATCGCTTTATGGTATATAATATCAGCAGAGTCGTATCTAAAAGTAGCCAAAAATGATGTAATATCTTTATCGTAAAGTGTATGAAATTTATCCTCTTGAGTTTTTGCCAAATCATCTATATCGTAAAACTCATTTTTTAGATATTCAAGTATAGCAGTATCCCCCTCCAATACTTTAATAGCCATCCATCTTTTATTAAGCTTGGTATTTGAAGTAACAATGGTATTTTGAATAGCTTGAATATGAGGTTCCAACTCCTCATAATTTATAGAAAACTCTTCATAATTCTCTTTTTGTTTTGAAGTTTGAACAATAGCTTCCATTATCTCATTAGTTCCAAGACCTTTTGCCCCGCTAGCTTCAACTACCTTGCAGCCTAACATCTCAGATATTTTTCTACTATCTATAGAGATACCCCTTCTTGAAGCTACATCCATCATATTTAAAACAATCACCACAGGTATACCTATCTCAAGTAGTTGAAAAGTAAGATAAAGATGTCTTTTGATATTTGAAGCATCAATTACATTTACAATCACATCTGGATTTTCATCCATAATAAACTCTTTGGCAACTCTCTCTTCAAGAGAGTATGAGCTAAATGAATAAGTACCGGGAAGATCAACCATCTGGATTTTGTGATCATCATATTTAAAATTGCCGGTTTTTTTATCAACAGTAACACCCGGATAGTTTGCTATATGTTGGTCAATTCCGCTAACCATATTAAAAATAGTCGATTTTCCACAGTTTGGTTGACCTGCAAGGACCACTTTTATATTATTCATATTATTTTAACCTCTATTAATCTTGCTTCACTTTTTCGCAAAGATATATTGTAATTGTGTATTTTTAACTCCATCGGGTCATAAAGAGGAGCTTCTCTAACTATCTCAACCGTTGCACCATTTACAAACCCCATATCAAGAAGTTTTTGCATCAGTTTTCCGCTAGTATTTAAAGCTAAAATTTTAGCCTTACTACCGGATATTAAATCATCTAGTTTTTTATTTTGTTCCTCTTTCACTTTACTTTCCTTTTTAAATTTTTTATAAAACCTTGTAACCGTAATTACATCACAAGGTTTTATAAAAGATTTGTAGAGAGTTAGTATCCCTATAAATACTATTGCAGCTTACATATTTGTTTGGTTAAAGAGTTGATTTTGACGATTGCTCTTTAACCGTTTCTTAACTCTAACTATTTACTGGTTATTTATAATTAGGGCACCTATCTCTTTATCTATAATATGAAGTCCACGACCATCTATACCGATTATCTCTATCTTGTCAAGTATCCCTTTAAACAATGCTTCCTCTTCATGTTGCTCTGATACATACCATTGAAGAAAGTTAAAAGAGGCATAATCTTTTTGTTCTAAAGTCAATTCAACCAACTCATTTATTTTTCCTGTTATAAACTGTTCATGTTTATATGTTTGCTCAAATAGATCTTTGATACTTTTAAATTCCGTATCAGGAGCTTCAATTCCATTTACAATCGCCTGTGAGCCTGTCTCATTTATATAATTAAAAAGCTTATGCATATGTTCTAACTCTTCAGCACTATGTGCAGCTAAAAATCTTGCAGCTCCATCTAGCCCTTGAGCTTTACACCATGATGACATTGATAGATATAAATTTGAAGAGAAATGCTCTAAATTTATTTGATGATTTAATTTGTCTAATATTTCTTGTTTTAACATTTTATTTTCCTTGTTTTTTATTTAATTTTTAATTTATCTATTTTAATTTTTTTGTATCTAAACCCCTCCAATATTATTTTTGACATTTTGAACAAACACCATTTATGATGATATTAAAATTTGTAGGTTTAAATTTAAGATGTTTTAATTCTCTTAAAAACATATCGTGTATATCTAAAGATTCAAATTCACTTATAGTATTACACTCTTGACAATAAAGATGATAATGGGGCTGTTTAAAATAAGACAGCTCATATCTTTTTTTATCACCAACGGTTATACTGTCAACTATCCCAAATGTTTCAAAAGTGTTTAATGCTCTATAAACTGTACTTGCCTTTAAAGAGTTGTTTTCCTTCTTCTTAGATAGTTTTATAATATCTTCTGCACATAGATGCTCACTGTTTTCAAATAATAACTCTAAAATAATAGATTTATTTATTGTTAAATTTTGATTGTGTGATTCTAATCTTTTTTCAACAATTTTTAAAAATTCAAGATACTCTTTAATCTTATTTGTGGGTACTTTACACATTGTTACTTCTAGTTTAAAACAGATTTCACTATTTTAAGTGCTTGATTTTTATCTAAATCTTTGTATCTCATCTGCAATACTTTCATAATAGGAGTTATCAATGCATCACTCTTTTTAAATCCCGATTGACCAACTATTCTATTTACTTTTAATTCTAATTGTATATCTGACATTTTAATTCCTTTTTTATATTGATAGTCATTATTAATATTGAAATACTACAAAAATAAATCTTAGTAATTACTTAATATTGATAATTGTTATCAATATTGAAAATAAAAGCTCTTTATGTTATAATAGTACCAATGTAACGGAGGAACCAAGATGAAAAAAAATATTGAGATACTAGATAAATTAAAACAGATAATTAAACAAAAAGGTTTGAAATATACAAAACAAAGGGAGGTTATATTTGAAACAATATTAAATTGTGAGAAACATTTAGATGCAGAGGAGATATATAATATAATTTTAAAAAATCATCCAAGTGAGAAAATAGGTATTGCTACTATCTATAGAGCATTATCTTTTTTAGAAGATGCAAATCTTATCTCATCAATATCAGTGGGTAATGATGCCAAAAAGTTTGAAACAAGTTTTAAAGAGCATCACGATCATCTAATTTGTGTAAAATGTAACAAAATTGTTGAATTTGTCAATAATACAATAGAAAAAGAACAAGAGAAAATCGCCAAAGAAAATGGGTTTAAACTTTTAAACCATACTATGTATTTATATGGAATTTGTTCGGATTGCAATGTTTAAATATTTAATTATTTTTTTCCTTTATCTTAATATTTCATATGCACATCCACACACTTTTATAGAGGTGTATCCCACAATTTTAGTTGAAGATAAAAAAGTAAAATTTATAAAATTCAATTGGATAATGGATGAGATGAGCTCATCTATGTTTATTATGGAATTTGACCAAAACGGTGACGGTAATATAGATGAAATTGAAAATAATTATGTTTACAATAACTATTTCTTGACCCTTAAAAATTTTAATTTTTATACAAATATAAATATCAAAGGGGAGAATATACCTTTTCCTAATATAAAAGAGTTTAAATCAACTATCCAAGATAATAGAATAAATTTTATTTTTAGTGTTGTACCAAACATAGATATAAATAATACAAGCATAGAGTTTTTTGATAATGACTACTTTGTAGCTATGATATTAAAAGAGGAATTTGTGATCTCAAATGCACAAAGTGTAAAAGTAAAAGATATTGACGGTGATTTTTATTTTGGTTATAGGCTGGAGATAAATTGATAGAACTTTACAATCAGTTCATAAAACAGATTGTTTTATGGCAATATCAATTAAATAGTTTTATATCTTCTACAATAAGAGGATTAAGTGATGAAAATAACCTTACAGGATCGTTGATTATTTTAGGTGTTGCCTTTTTATATGGACTAATACATGCAGCAGGTCCAGGGCATGGTAAAGCCTTAGTTGCATTTTATTTTATTTCCAATAAGAGTAATTATAAAAAAGCTTTTAAGATGGGATATCTTATCTCAATTATACATGCTATTTCTGCTATTATCTTTACTTTTGGGATATTTTATATACTAAAAACAATGTTTAGAAAGAATTTTAATGAGTTTTCACATATAGCTATGCAAATAAGTGCAGTAATGATAATCTGTGTAGGGTTATATCTTATATGGGAAGCTTTTAATAATAAAAAAACAAAAGAGATACAAATAAAACAAACAAATAAAAGTGAATATGCTATTGCTTTTAGTGCGGGTGTGGTTCCGTGTCCTGGTGTTATGACAATCGTTTTATTTTGTATAGTCTTAAATCAGCACCTTTTAGCAATAGCTTCTGCTATATCTATGAGTATAGGTATGGGACTTACCATATCAATAGCAGGGATACTCTCCATTCTTTTTAATAAAAAAGCTACTTTTTTGGATACTAAAGGTTATATCCTTGAAATCTTTGGTGCTTTTTTAGTGTTGGTGCTTGGGTTATTTTTACTATCTTCATATATATAATATTTATTTAAAAAAAGTATCAATATCATTTACAATATTGCTATCAATATATCCCTTAGCTGCATTTTCTTTTAATATCATTATCGATTTTTTATGTCCTAACCCTTCCCTATAGGGTCTATCTTCCCTAAGTGCCTGATAGATATCCAAGCACCCCATAAGTTTGGATTCAAAAGATATCTCATCTGCTTTAAGTCCATAGGGATAACCTGAACCATCAAGTTTTTCATGATGATATTTCACTATATTTTTATGTTCCGTTAAAAAAGGGAAGTTCTTTATATTGTTTTCACCAATATCACAATGCTCCTTATCTATCTCCACAAAATCAAGTGCGTCTGAAAGTGCCAGTAAAAATTGATTTAGATTAAAAGTCATTGTAATAGATCCTATTATTTAGTATATTATATCATTTTAACATTTTCTTTAACAAAAAGTGATAAACTGTTAAAAGGATTAAAGCTTATTCTTAAAAATTTGCTTAATTTAATAATCTAAAGTTAAATACTAATGGATAATTTTTTTCCATTAGATATACTTTCGTTATCTTTTCCAAAGGAGAACAAATGGCATGTGATACAGGCGCTAAACCGATTGAAGAGATCGAGACAGCAGTAAAAACAGAAGAAAATACAAATATAGAAAATAAGGAAAAAAACATGAGTTCATCATTAGTACTAAGAAAAGCTCCAGAGTTTAAAATGGATGCATACAATTCAAAAACAGGTCACTATGAAACAGTAAGCAGTGAAGATTACAAAGGTAAATGGACGGTAGTATGTTTCTACCCAGCAGACTTTACATTTGTTTGTCCTACAGAGATTGCGGCAATGAATGCAAAATATGACGAGTTCCAAGAACTAGGTGTAGAGATCTTAGCCGTATCAACTGATACAAAATTCTCTCACAAAAGATTTGTAGAAACTGAGCCTTTATTAAAAGGTCTTAAACTTACAATCGGTGCAGATCCAACTGGTACTGTATCAAGAGCATTTGGCGTAATGATAGAAGAGGAAGGTATAGCTTTAAGAGGTAGATTCCTTATCAATCCGGAAGGAACCGTAGTAGCTCAAGAGGTTCAAGCACCATCAGTAGGAAGAAATGTACACGAATTCCTAAGACAAGTAAGAGCATGGCAGCACGCTGAAAAAACAGGTGAAGTATGTCCTGCAGGATGGACTCCGGGTAGTAAAACACTTCCGGTAAACACAGACGTAGAGCAGATGACGGGTAGAGTTGGTGACTACATCACTGTTGAAGAGATCATCTCTTAATTCTCAAATAAAAGGGTTCTTACCCTTTTATTATTTCATAACTCTATTCTTGATAATATATTGTTGCCAAACTTTTCTTGAATTTAAGAATAGAGCTATGAGGTAATAGATGAAAAAACTGATACTGCACCTCCAATTATAGCTATAAACAGAATATAGGGCACCTCTATATAAAAAAGCTACAAATAATGACCTAAATAATTCAAAAAAATGATAGTTTCATTTTTAGAAGCTCCCACACATCAAAAAGCACTTATGAAACCTGCTATTAAACTTTTTGATCTTATGCCAAAACAGATCCTATCCCATAATCAAATGATAAACTTCTCTGAGGTTCTTATGGAACTTGATTATGAAGAGCCACAGTGGTTCAATGAACATTTTGAGTCACATAAACTAAATCTTGAACATACAGATAATAAAAAAGAACCGCAATAAGTAAAGTCAACTCTTAAATTTTGTTAAAAAATTATTTATCCAAAACTTAGTTCCTTAATATTGATATTTTGTTGAAAAATATAATTCAAATATCTTAGGGATAATTAATATTGAAATAAGCTAATGCGTTGTAGAATTAATGATGGAAAAATATTATCCATTAGTAATATTGAAGGGGAAAGAAATGAGAAAATATGAAACTTACAAATGCCCAAAATGTGGTAATGAAGTAGAGGTACAAAACGTTGGCGGCGGTACTTTAGTATGTTGCGGTATGGATATGGAGTGTATCACTGAAAATTTAACTGCAGTAAATCTAATGAAAGCCTTTGCAGGTGAATCACAGGCAAGAAACAAGTACGAGTTTTTTGCGGATGTAGCATATGAACAAGGTTACCACAGAATCGCAAGATTCTTACAAGAAGCAGCTAATAATGAAAAGTATCATGCTATGGCTGAGTTTAAAGCATACAATAAACTAGTAAATGACTTTGAGATGGATACAACAGCTAAAAACCTTGTTTATGCAGCTGAGGGTGAAAAATATGAGCATGAGATCATGTACCCTGAGTTTGAAGCAACTGCAAAAGAGGAAGGTCTAAAAGAGATTGCAAGAATGTTCAAAGCAATAGGTAAAGTTGAAGTTGAACATGAAAAAGAGTATAGAGAACTTTTAGAAGCATTAGAAGCTGAAGGATTCTTTGAATCAGACGAGGAAGAAGAGTGGGTATGTGAAGTGTGCGGTCATGTACATAGAGGGAAAAAAGCTCCTGGTGTTTGTCCACTTTGTAGAGTAGACAAAGAGTATTTCAAAAAAAGAAATAAAGACGTAACTGTAGGTTAGTATAAGATTATTACTCCAACAACAAACTAAATTTAAAATATGTTAGAAATGATTAAAGTGGCACTATGCAACTCTTAGATTAGAACTTTTTAAGTTCTAATCTAAAATAACAAGGGGTACCTCATGGGAAAATGTCCAATAACAGGTTTAGGCGGTGGAAATCCATCAGCAGGAAATACGGGAACTTACAATAAAGATTGGTGGCCAAACCAATTAAATCTAAAAATACTTTCACAACATTCAAATAAAGTTGACCCTTTAGGAGATAACTTTGATTATAAAAAAGAGTTTGAAAAGCTTGACTATGAAGCTTTAAAAAAAGATCTTACCGATCTTATGACCGACTCCCAAGAGTGGTGGCCTGCAGATTACGGTCACTACGGTCCTTTGTTTGTAAGGATGGCTTGGCATAGTGCAGGTACATACAGAACAGGTGACGGAAGAGGCGGTGCCTCTACGGGCAATCAGCGTTTAGCACCTCTTAACAGCTGGCCTGACAATGGAAACCTTGACAAAGCAAGAAGACTTCTGTGGCCTATCAAACAAAAATACGGAAACAAAATATCCTGGGCTGATCTTATGATACTAGCAGGTAACGTTGCACTTGAATCTATGGGACTTAAAACCTTTGGATTTGCAGGGGGTCGTGAAGATGTATATGAACCTGAAGAGGATATCTACTGGGGTGATGAGAAAGAGTGGCTTGAAGATAAGCGTTATGAAGATAAAAGCAACAGAGAAGATCTGGAAAATCCCCTTGCGGCGGTTCAGATGGGTCTTATCTATGTAAACCCTGAAGGTCCAAACGGGGAGCCAAATATACTTGAATCAGCAAAAGATATAAGAGAGACTTTTGCAAGGATGGCTATGGGTGATAAAGAGACCGTTGCACTAGTTGCAGGTGGTCATACATTCGGTAAGTGTCACGGTGCAGGTGATGCTTCACATGTGGGACCTGAACCTGAAGAGGAAGGTCTTATAGCTCAGGGGCTTGGTTGGCTTAGCAGTTTTTTAAGCGGACGTGGAGACGATACAATCACAAGCGGTATTGAGGGTTCTTGGACGGCAAACCCCACAAGATGGGACAATGAGTATTTTGATATACTGTTTGCATATGACTGGAACCTTGAAAAATCTCCGGCAGGTGCTTGGCAGTGGACTCCTGTAAACCCGAAAGAGGAACATCTAGCACCATCGGCACATAATAAAAATAAAAAAGTAAAAACTATCATGACCACTGCAGATATGGCTCTTAAGATGGATCCTATATATGGACCTATCTCTAAAAGGTTTCATGAAAATCCAGAAGAGTTCGCTGATGCCTTTGCAAGGGCATGGTTTAAACTAACACACAGAGATTTGGGACCTAGATCAAAATACTTAGGACCTGAAGCTCCAAAAGAGAAGCTTCTATGGCAGGATATTGTACCTGAAACTGATTATGAGATGATTGAAGATTTTGATCTAAAGAACCTAAAAGAGAAGATCTTAGCATCAGGCTTAAGTGTATCTGATCTTGTAAAAACTGCATGGGCTTCAGCTTCAACCTATAGAGACTCAGATAAAAGAGGCGGTGCAAACGGAGCTAGAATAAGACTTGAACCCCAAAATAGCTGGGAGTCTAATCAAGGAACAGGCGATGTAATAAAAAAACTTGAGCAGATTCAAAATGATTTTAACACTTTGGGAGCTAAAAAAGTATCTTTGGCAGATCTTATAGTTCTTGGTGGAGCTGCAGCAATTGAAAAAGCATCTAGTGAAGCCGGGTTTGATATAAAAGTTCCTTTTAGTGTAGGAAGAACCGATGCTGCCCAAGAGGATACTTTAGTACCCTCTTTCTCACACCTTGAGCCAATAGCCGACGGATTTAGAAACTACCAAAAGAAAAAGTACGCCGTAAGTGCAGAGGAACTTCTTATTGATAAAGCACAACTACTTGGATTATCAGCACCTCAAATGACGGTACTTGCAGGTGGAATGAGAGCTTTAGGAGCAAACTGGGATAACTCCTCTACAGGTATCTTTACGGATAAACCGGGTGTTCTTACAAATGACTTTTTTGTAAATCTTCTTGATATGGATACTGTATGGAATAGTGCAGATGAAGGTGAAGAGATGTTTGAAGGTAAAGAGAGAACTACCGGTAAACTAAAATACACTGCAAGCAGAGTTGATCTTGTTTTTGGTTCAAACTCACAGCTAAGAGCTATATCTGAAGTGTACGCCCAAGAGGACTCTAAAGAAAAATTTGTAAATGACTTTGTAAAAGCCTGGAACAAGGTAATGGATGCAGATCGTTTTGATCTTTAACAGCTTAAATAAAATATTTATAATATAAAGGCAGAAAATGAAAAAAACGGTATCGGCTTTATTATTTTGTACATCAATTTTAACAGCATCGGGGGAATATGTAACTTACTCCCTCGATGGAAAGAAGTATGAAGGGTATTACTCAACACCCTCAAAAGATGCACCTTTGGTTTATATGATCCATGACTGGGACGGAATTACCAAGTAAGAGATAAAAAGAGTTAAAATGCTAAATGAGCTTGGATATGCAGCATTTGCGGCAGACCTCTATGGAAAAGGTGTCAAACCAAAAACAAGAGATGAGAAAAAATCATTATCCGGTTCTTTATATAAAGATAGAACAAAAATGAGAAAACTTTTATATAAAGGACTGCAAACAGCCAAAGAGCAAGGTGCAAATGTTGCAAACGCTGTTGGGATAGGTTACTGTTTCGGGGGAGCTGCAATCTTAGAGTTTGCAAGGTCAGGTGCCCCTTTAAAATCGTTTATTCCATTTCACGGGGGATTAAAAACACCCAAAGGGCAAGATTACGGCAATACTAAAGGTTCTGTGGTGGTTTTTCACGGAAGTGCAGATAAAGCGGTACCGTTAGATCAGTTTGCAGGTTTGGCAAAAGATCTGGAAAACTCAAAAATAGAGCATGAGATGATAACATACAGCGGTGCTCCGCACGCTTTTACAGTATTCGGCTCAAAGAGATATCACAAAGAAGCAGATAAAAAATCTTGGGAAAGATTTAAAGATATTTTAAAAACAACATTAAAAACAAAATAGTTGTAAAACGGCTGTGAATATGATATTTAATAAAAAGGGTACGGCAGTTTATGGTTCCGTACCCTTTTTAAGTTAAGAGAGGTTTTTTTTAATATCACTTACAAATTCCGTAATATCATCATGAAGTGCCTGTAGATCCTCTTCATGTTCAACTTCATCTGCTAATATCTGGCTTACTATATCATAAGTTACTATATCTTTATTACGTGTAAGCTCCACAATACCGCTATATGTTCTTATGGCACACTGCTCACCTTTGATGGCATCTTCAAGTATACTTACAACGTCAAAATTGTTTGGTGCTTCATATCCGCAATTTGTATGTTTCATCCACTCATTTGGATGAAGAAGAGGTGTACCGCCAAGCTGTAAAATTCTATCAGCTAACGTATTTGCGTGTCTTAACTCATCTGTTGCATGCTGCTGCAACTCTGCGATTGCCGCATCTTTCATTATCCCTTTTATAACTTTACCCTCAATAAAGTACTGATAATATGCAAGCCACTCATCTGCATACGCTTTGTTTAAAAGATCAATTATTTGTTGAAGCTCTATCCCTTTTATTATTGAATTACCGACTCTTGCCATAATAAACTCCTTTTGTTAAAGTAACTATAATAGAAAAGTTCTATAAGAAAATTTTATATCATATACCCTTAGTATAAAATAAATTATAAGAAATATACTTTATCCCTAAGAAATTAAAAGTTTAATTTGATAAAATCACACCTATGAATCTAGAAAATAAAAAACTTATAATATTTGATCTGGACGGTACTTTAATAGATAGTGTTCCGGATCTTGCAAGCGCGGTTAATCACACACTTCAAGCCATAAATCAAAAGAGCTTTAGTGAAGATGAGATAAGACAGTGGGTAGGCAACGGTGCAGCTACCCTTGTAAAAAGAGCATTAAGCGGTTCTGTAAACATAGACCCGAATATGGAACAACAATATTTTGAAAATGCACTAAAAATATTTTTAGAGTTCTATTCTAAAAATGTTTGTGTAAATACTAAAGTATATGACGGGGTAAAAGAGACTTTACACCGTTTAAACAGCTACGGATATACACTAAGTATAGTAACTAACAAACCCTATGATTTTGTATTACCTATACTAGAAAATCTTCAGATAGATAAACTTTTTGTTGATTATTTAGGAGGGGACAGTTTGGATAAAAAGAAGCCTGATCCTCTCCCTTTGGAATATATCTGTAAAAAACTAAATACGACTACAGAAGATACAGTTATGATAGGTGATTCTAAAAATGACATCTTAGCGGCAAAGGCTGCAAATATGGATAGTATAGGGGTAACTTACGGTTACAACTACGGTGATCATATAAGCATCTATAAACCTGACTTTATTGTAGAAAGGTTCGCACAAATAACTGATATACTAGGGGTTAAATAATGGCAAAAGTAGCAATAATCGGTGGTGGTGTTGCAGGGGGAAGTGCTGCATTGTACCTTTCAAATCTAAATCTTGACGTAACACTGTTTGAACAAAACAGCTCACTTGTAAGCGGTCCCCCTTTTTGTCACCTTCATTCAGGCGGGAATCTTTACCGAGAGATACCCGATGATGAGTGTATCACCCTGCTTCATCAGTCGATTGACCTTTTAAGATTTTATCCATATGCCATAGACTATAGACCTACCGTAGTTATTACACCTGTTGAAGATGAGGAGGACCCAAAAAATATTATCCCAAGACTTAACAAATTACAAAAGGAATATGAACTTTCCGTAAAAAAAGATAATCAAAATGAGGTTTTAGGGAAAGTAGAAGAGTACTTTAAAATTTATAATAAAGAAGAGATATTAAAACTAAAAGAGAAAGATATAGTAAAAAGACCAAATACTCTTGATGAATGGATGATACCTGCGGCAAAAAATATTGATCTTGAAAAGATAAAATTTCCAGTTCTAATCGTACAAGAGTATGGTCTGAACCTATTTAGATTATCAGCGGGTCTAAATATCTCTTTAGAAGAAAACCAAAACTGTAACTGTATGTTAGATACCAAAGTTATAAATGTAACAAAAGAAGATGAGAAGTACTTAGTAGAATATAAGCAGAAAGATAAAATAGATACAAAATCTTTTGACTATCTTATTAATTCTGCAGGATATAAAACAGGAGAGATTGATGATATGCTTGGATTTAAAAGGGAAAGATTTGTAGAGTTTAAAGCTGCTTATGTAACTAAATGGAAGGGGTGTGACACTATCTGGCCTGAAGTTATCTTCCACGGGAAAAGAGGGACACCTCAAGGTATGGGTCAATTCACCCCCTACCCTGAGGGATACTTTCAACTACACGGTATGACAAACGAGATTACACTTTTTGATAAGGGTTTGGTAAAAAGCAGCAGTTTAAGCGCCCAGCCAAAGCTAAATGAAAACTTCATAAAAAAGATTGAATATAAGTGGAGTGAGAATATCATAAATGAAAGAACAAAAAAAGCGATCAATCACTTAGCAAAATATATTCCTGCTTTTTCAAGTGCCCAAGTGGCGGCAAAACCTCTTTACGGCGCACAGCAGATTCCTGGACTTGATAAAGAACTTCGTGCGGCAGATGTAACCTTTGAAGGTGACAGCTATGCAAGATGTGAGGTGGTAAAGGCATCTTCTGTTCTTACTATGATAGATGAGATTATAAAAAAGATGGTAAAACTTGGATTTGTAAGTAAAAAAGATCTTTATAAAAGAGATTTTAACTTTAAAGAGTTATCTGATGATATTATTTTAAAAGAAGCACAAAAAATATCTACGCAAAGAGAATATCCGGCATCACTGGCAAAGATAAACACTACAAAGAGTTGATCTCGTCAATGGTGTAGTGTGTACCTAAAATCTGATTTATCCTTTCAAGCTGATAAGGAGTAACAACCTCTACTTCTGTTTCTTGATCATACTCAATAGAATAATCAATGTTATTTGAAGGGGCATATCTTAACTTACCGTCATCTACACGATAATATCCATCATCACTTAAAGTCCAAGGAGTATTGAACATTCTTACCTTTCTTTAAAGAATACAAAACCGTATTATATATATTAAATCTTATATGAAGATATATTAAATCAAAAATCAATAAATATCATCACTTTTTCAAGGGCATTTGAATAATAAAATTTGCCCCCTTATGATTTATGTCATTATAATCATACTCTTCATTTTGTACAGTAATTGTACCATTGTGATGTTGATGATTTGCAGATTTAGATATAACATTTAAAATCTTCACAAGTTTTTCAGCTGTAAGCATATCATCTTCCTGATCTAGGGATATCCCTGAGGCAACCGATGTTATAAGCAAAATAGTATCAAGTTAACCTTTTATAAGATCTCATAATGTAAAGAGTTAACCCTCTTTATATAATATTTATTATATTTTTTTATAAATTTTGATAAATATACAGGTATAAAATAAGCTATTATTAAGAAAAGTAAATTATAATTACAACAGATAACTAAACCTTATATTGGAGTATGTGATGAGATTTATTATAAAAGATATGTTTATTGAGATAAGTGCTAATATTGATTACTTAAAGTCTGTAATGCCTGATATTGATGAGTTGCTACTTGAGATAGATCACACACTAAATACTCATACTAACAATACGGAAGTTTTAAACTGGATCAATCAGAATAAATCCACAATATCAACGATAGATAATCATTTAACTAAAATAAAATAGATACTAATTGTATTTTAATAGCGCTTCCATATATTTATCAAAATCCTCTTTTGTTAATATTTTAAGCTCTACTGCTGATTGTTTAAGTGTTTTATTGTTTTTATAGGCATATTTTACTATTTTAGCGCTGTTTTCATAACCGATATACGGATTTAATGCAGTTACATTCATCAATGACTTGTTTTGATACTCTTTAATATTTGATAGGTTCAACTCAATACCCTCTAAACATCTCAAGGCAAAAGATCTCATACCGTCTTTTAAAATATTTATAGACTGAAGAAGATTATAAATAATCAGTGGTTTAAAGACATTTAACTCAAAATTACCCTGACTAGCTGCAAATGAGATTGAAGTATGGTTCCCCATAACCTGAATAGATATCATTGTTAAGGCTTCAGACTGTGTTGGGTTTACTTTTCCCGGCATTATTGAGCTTCCCGGTTCATTTGCAGGAAGTTTAATCTCCCCTATAGAACAGTTTGGACCACTTGCAAGCCATCTTATATCATTGGCTATTTTCATTAAATTTGATGCAGTTGCATTTAGTGCACCGCTTAGAAACACTTCACTGTCATGTGAAGTAAGACCGTAAAATTTATTTTGAAGAGGTGTAAAACCTAAAGAGAATATTTTATTTAACTCATCACTTACTATTTTGTCAAAACCTTTTGGTGAGTTTAATCCCGTACCGACAGCCGTACCCCCTATGGGAAGCTCTTTTAGATACTTTAATGTATCTGTTATTTGCTCTTTGTTGTGTTCCATCATAGATACATAGCCGCTTATCTCGTCACTAAAATAAAGAGATGCAGCATCTTGAAGGTGTGTTCTTCCTGTTTTTAATACACCCATAAACTCATTTTGTTTTTTTAACAAACTATTAATTAGAATATCCAAAGAATCAAGCAACTCGTTTATATTAAGCAAAACAGCAATCTTCATAGCTGTTGGAAAAGTATCGTTACTGCTTTGAGACATATTTACATCATCATTTGAATTAAGTTTTATTGAATTATCTAATTGAAAAGCCCTGTTTACGATAACCTCATTTAGATTCATATTTGTTTGAGTACCGCTGCCTGTCTGCCAAACATGTAAAGGGAAATGCTCATTTAATCTCCCCTTTGCTATCTCATCACAAACTTTTACTATAAGATCACATTTTTCTTTGGAAAGTTTCCCGAAATGAAGATTTGATAAGGCACATGACCTTTTAAGATATCCGTATGCCCTTATTAACTCAATAGGGATCAACTCAGAGCCAAGACTGAAGTTTTCAAGAGCTCTTTGTGTTTGTGCACCCCATAATTTATCTGATGCTACCTTTATATCTCCCATACTATCCTTTTCAATTCTAAAATCCATAAAAATTCCTTAATCAAAGTGATTATACAAATTATACTATTTTAGGCTGTTAAGTAAAGAGTTTCCAAGTTCAATGTTCTTTGACGATCCTGTAATTGCATCTACCGTATCATCAAGTAGTTCTGATATTTTTGATTTTATATTACCTGAATCTTTTAACTGAACATTTACAATATTTTGTACCTCTACAGAATCATCTTTATTTTTTGCAGATAACTCTATAAGGTATTTTAGCTTCTCTATGGCATCTGTTGCGATCTGTACACTGTTGTCGATAAGTTCATTGGACATGTCGCTGTTTTCTTTTACACTTATTGTCATATCACTTATCTGTGTTATTTTTTTGCCGATCTCTTCCGTAGATTGTTTTGAAGAAGCAGCTAGTTTTTTTACCTCATCTGCGACAATAGAGAAACCTTTTCCCGCTTCCCCTGCCCTTGAGGCTTCTATTTTTGCATTTATTGATAATAGATTTGTTTGAAACGATATTTTATCATTAATAGTAACTAATTCAGATATCTCTTGATTTGCAAGGGTAAGAGAGTCAACTGTTTTGGAGAATATTTCAAATACCGAATCTAAACTATTTATTGTTGTTGAGAGTTCCCTTACTAATTCAATTATATTATCACTTTCTATACTTGAAGACTCAGATGACTTAAAGTTCTCTTTTGATTTTATCTCTATACTATGAGATTGTTCAATAAATGTATTTACAAGAGTGCTGATATTTTCAATATCTATAACTTTTTGTTTAGATGCACTGTTTAGGGCAATAGCACTATTTGTCATGGCATTTGCTATATCCAAAGAATCATTTAATTTCAGTTTGTTATATTTCGCTTCTATATCTTTTAGTCTATCATACTCTTGCTGCTCGATATTAATCATTTAATCTCCATTTGTTTTTTTACAATTAGCATATATAATTACTAATTCACTTTTCTCAACAACTACGGTGTTGTTACAACTCTTACTATTTAAATGTGCATCTACTTGGGAAACCTCACCTGTTTTAAATTTCACTTTTATATTTAAAGCTGTGTAAGTTGAGACCATAAATGGAACAAAATAAGTTAAAATAATGTTACTAAATATATTTTAATAAAACAGTATACATAAAATAGTATAAATAATAAGTTTATTTTATCTATATTCATTATAAATTTAAATATATACAAAAGTAGTTCATAGTTTTAAACTTTCAAAAGATCTTTTCTTGTTATAAGGTTTTATTGTGTATCATCATTATAATGGAAATTAAAACAAATAATACAAAACTAAAACGTGAAGTAACTCTTATACCTCTCATATTCTATGGACTGGGGAATATTATAGGTGCAGGTATCTATGCACTTATAGGTGAGATATCGGGAATTGCAGGATATTTTATACCTCTGTCTTTTTTACTTGCTTGTATAATAGTACTTTTCACTGCTTTAAGTTACGCAGAGCTCTCTTCAAGGTATCCTTTAAGTGCCGGGGTTGCGGTATTTGTGGATAAAGCTTTTAACAATAAAAAGTTTTCAACCTTTATGGGTCTGCTTGTAGCTGTAAACGGTATACTTTTTGCAGCTACTATAATACACGGATTTAACAGTTATATATCTGTTTTTATAGGCATTCCTCAATATATATCTTCATTTTCAATTCTTATTATATTAAGCTCTATAGCAATTTACGGTATTTCACAATCAGTTCGTATAGCAGCACTTTTTACGGTACTTGAGTCTTTGGGACTTATAATGATAATATATGCCGGTATCGGATATCTTCCCCAAAGTGAAGTTACATTAAGCAATTTTATACCCGCAGTTGATCTTACTATATACAATGCCATAATAATGGGAGCTTTTTTAGCCTTTTTTGCATTTACCGGATTTGAAGATATTATTACAATAGCGGAAGAGGTTAAAGAACCAAACACAACAATGCCAAAGGCTATCATCTGGTCTTTGGTTTTTACTACAATTATATATATGTTAATAGCATTTTTCTCAATTATTGTTCTTGAACCTAAAACACTTGCATTGGCTTCCGCACCTCTTGATGAAGTTTATAAAACAGCAACAAACAGTGAGTCGAATATACTAGGGACGATTGGTATGCTAGCTATGATAAACGGTGCTTTGATACAGTTAATAATGGTATCCAGGATACTTTTTGGCATGAGTAAAGAGGGTTGGCTCCCTTCAGCCTTCAATAAGTTAAATCCAAACACAAGGACACCTGTAAATGCCACTATATTTGTAAGCGTACTAGTTTATATAGCTACACTGTGGCTGCCGTTGCTTACTTTGGCTGAGTTAACTAGTTTTGTAATTTTTATCATATTTTCAATTGTTAATCTCTCCTTGATAAAGATAAAATACTCATCAACAGAAACAAAAAATATATTTACTATCCCCATATGGGTACCGGCAATCGGGATCGTACTTAATATGTTTATTCTGTGTGTTTATCTTTTAAACTGATCTTATCTTCAAGCTCTTGTACAACCTGCCACATCTTTATAACAGAATCCGGATTTAATGATATTGTATCTATTTCATTTTCTACCAGAAATTTTGTGATTTCAGGGTAGTCTGAGGGAGCCTGCCCGCAGATACCTATATATTTACCCTCTTTCTTGCAGGCATCTATAGCCATTTTAAGCACCCGTTTTACAGCTTCATTTCTCTCATCGAAGATATGTGATATAAGTTCACTATCCCTGTCAACACCAAGCATAAGCTGTGTTAGGTCATTTGAGCCTATAGAGTAGCCGTCAAATACTTTAAGAAACTCATCTGCATATATAACGTTACTGGGTATCTCGCACATTGCATAAACTTCAAGATTATTTTTACCTTGTATCAATCCTGCACTATTCATAATATCTATAACTTTTCTACCCTCCACGGGTGTTCTAACAAAAGGGATCATAATCTTTACATTATCAAGCCCCATATTCTCACGAACTTTTCTCAAAGCTTCACACTCCCAGATAAATGCCTCTTTATACTCTTTTGAATAGTATCTGCTGGCACCTCTAAAACCGATCATAGGATTTTCTTCATCTTTTTCAAAGGAACTGCCTCCGGGCATATTTTTATATTCGTTTGATTTAAAGTCACTTGTTCTTACGATAACAGGCTTTGGATAAAATGCCGCAGCAATTGTAGCTACCCCTTCACTTAGTTTATCTATAAAGAATTTTTTTGTATCATCATAAGCTTTTGTGATCTCTTTTATCTTTTGGCTCTCCTCTACATCTAAGCCTTTTTTCATATGAACCAAAGCCATAGGGTGTGCTTTTATATAGTTGTTTATAATAAACTCCATCCGTGCAAGCCCCACACCGCTGCTTGGAATATTTGCAATAGAAAAGGTTTTTTGTGGATCTCCCACATTTACAAGAAGTTTTGTTTTTGTCTCTTTTAAATTTTCTAAATTTATCTGTTTTACTTCATACTCTAAAATACCTTTATAAACAATACCCTCCTCCCCGTTTGCACAGGATACCGTAACTTGTGAACTATCTTTTAAAACCTCCGTTGCCTTTGAAGTACCCACAATTGCAGGCACCCCTATCTCCCTTGCAACAATAGCTGCATGGCAGGTTCTTCCCCCTTTGTTTGTAATAACTGCCGAGGCTTTCTTCATCAAAGGTTCCCAGTCAGGGTCTGTGGTATTTGCAACCAACACCTCCCCCTCTTTAAAATCTGATGCTTCACTTAGCTTGTTTATTATCTTTACGATTCCCGTGCCTATCTTTTCACCTACCGCTTTACCTTTTAGAACTATCTTTTTATCTTTCTTATTTTTAATGTTATATTTATATATTATGTTTTGCTCTTGCTGTTTTATTTTATTTGACTGAACAGTTTCAGGACGTGCTTGTACAATATATAATTGACCGTCATAAGCATCTTTAGCCCACTCTATATCCATAGGTCTGTATTCGTTGGCTAATCGGGAATAATACTCCTCTATAGATAGTGCGTATTTTGCCAGTTTGTTTATCTCTTCGTCATTTAAAGAGAAACTATTTTTTTCATCTACGGATGTTTCTATATTTTTAGTCTTTTGATCTTTATCATAGATCATCTTTATATTTTTATTTCCAAGCTTTCGCTTTAAGATACACTCACAACCCTCTTTTAATTTTGGTTTAAATACTACAAACTCATCGGGGGTAACACGTCCGCTTACAATATTCTCCCCTATTCCATATATGGAGTTAATCATTATAAGGTTTTCACTTCCACTTTCAGTATCAATCGTAAATATAACACCACTGCTTGCTTTATCGCTTCTTACCATTTTTTGAACACCCACGGAAAGTGCCACTTTTAGATGATCGTACCCTCTGCTTTGCCTGTAACTTATGGCTCTGTTTGTAAACAGTGAAGCGAAACATCTCTTTATGGCTTCTTGCAGGTCATCCTCATTATTAATATTTAGATAAGTTTCCTGCTGACCTGCGAAGCTTGCATCGGGAAGATCTTCAGCGGTTCCCGATGATCTAACTGCTACATCCAGACTTTCTTTATCGTAATGATTTGAGAGTATCTTATATGCTTGTGATATTTCACTTTTTATTATATAAGGCATTTCACCGTTTAATATAAGTTCCCTTACACTGCTGCCTCTATTTTCAAGAGCTTTGATATCAGATATATCCAAATCTTTCAAAAGAGTTTCAATCTTCCCTTTTAGATTATTGTGATCCAGATACAATCTGTATCCATCACTTAAAGTTGCAAATCCGTAAGGAACTTTTACCTCAAGCTCTTGCAGGTTTTGGTACATATCCCCCCAAACTTGCATTCTTACCGCCAACTTCTGCAATATCATTTATACTCAACAGATCAAAAAACTTTATATACTTCATTGTAACTTTCCCCTTTTAGTGATTACTAAAGTTTACTATATTTAATGAAGCCTATTTATACTAGGTTCATGGTGATCATTAGTATCTATATATTTTAATAAGCTTAGACTCCTATCTAAACTCTTTTCCAATATAGATTCTTTTAGACTATCTTTTACAATTTGGATATCTATATTTAATTGATTTGCAATCATAGTTATAGACTCATTATTTGTAATATAACCCTCTTGAACACTCTGCTTATAACACTTTTTCCATAGATCTGCTATTTGTGACTCTTTACTTATCATGAAATATCCTTTCACCACTTTGATTAAAAATAAATAGATCATTTACTTCAACATTTAGGTAAGAATTACCACTGCCGTTAATTTTTATCGAAATAACAGTTTATTATAAATATGTGTTAAATAAATAGCATTTTTTACTCTCTTTATAAAATATATCAACTGAGTTATACTCTTTTATTGATATATTATAATAAAGGCAACATTATTGTAAAGGAAGCACCCCTAAAGCTGTTTCCTTTATATTCAAATAGACTATTTTGTGCTTTTATAGATCCACTCATACCTTCAATAATAAGATTATATGTCATACTAAGACCAAGCCCCGTTCCTTGAGACTTGTGTTTTGTAGTAAAATAAGGCTCAAAGAGGTGAGGCAATACATCTTCAGGTATTCCACCCGCATTATCTTTAAACGTGATGTAAACTTTATCATTTTTTAATTTTGCGTATACAATGAAGTATCTATCACCTTGCAGTTTTTTTAATTCATCTTTTGCATTATTGAATATATTTATAAAACATTGTATCAACTCATTTGGATAACCGTTGATCATTATATCCTCTTGAATATCAACTATTAAGTTAATATCATTGTTTTTTATATTTCCCTCTACTAAGTGTAAAAAGCTTTCTACATTTTCTTTTAAGTTAAATTCAACTTGTTTTCTATCGCCTTTAATAAAGTCTCTAAAGTCATCTATTGTTTTAGACAAATAGACAGCTGTTTGATTTATAGAGTCACACCCTTTATTAAAAAGTTCATCTGTTAATATCCCAATATCTTTTTGTACCTGCATACCTGTTGCAGTAGTTGACATGGCAGATAGCGGCTGTCTCCATTGATGAGCTATATTACCAATCATCTCACCCATTGCCACATGCTTTGACTGCTCGGCTATTAATTTCTCTGATTCTTTTTCCTGTGTTATATCATTGATATAGCCAATATAGTGAGTAATATCCCCTTTATCATCTCTTAACATCACCGTATAATCCAAGACCCACTTAGTTGTACCGTCTTTTGCAATAAGCCTATAAGGTTTGTGCTTGAAGTAATCTTTATTTGTACTGCTAGCCTCCGTCACCTCTTCTATTACATAGTCCATATCATCTTTATGGATACATTGAGCATATACAATCTTGCCGTTAGTAAACTCTTCTTGTGTATAACCCAATAACTTCGTTACGCTTTGAGACACATGTGATACACTCCAGTTTTCATCATTGTTCCATTTAAATAAAACAGAATCAGCCTTATCAAAAAGTGAAAGTAGTATATTTTGTTCTTTTGTTTGGTCTAAGATCAATTGTGAACTATGTTTCTCTTTGCTTATATCTTGAACTATTCCCGATACTCTTATAGGCTTATCATCTTCATCCCTAAATACCTTTCCAAGTTCTCTTACAAACTTAACTGTACCGTTTTCTAACAATAACCTATGTTCAATATCATAAGGTATATTTTTATCTTCTAAAGATTTTAAAACAGAATTACTTACAAACTCCCTGTCTTGGGGGTGAATATAAGCTAAGAATGTTTCATATGTTGCTTCAAATTCACCTTTGTTTAATCCAAATATATTGTAGATCTCATCACTCCATAAAAGAGTATTATTTGCAATATTCCAATCCCAGCTGCCAATTGAAGCGATCTCTTGCGCCTCATTTAATTTATTGGATGTATTGATTAATTCTTCGGAAGTTACTTTAACTAAATTTGTTAAAGCAGTTAAGGTTTTATTATGTTTAATATATTCTTTTTTTTCTTCATTTAATGCAGGCGGTTGATCTTTTTCACTAAGACTTAATAAGGTGGTAGTTATATTTAAAAGATCATTTCTTCTATTATTATGAAAATACTCCCCGTATGTAAAATACCCCACAGTTGGCGCAATGTTTTGTAACAGTCCAAATTCAGACTCAAGACCATTACCCATTAAAGCTTTTCTAGCACTGCATGAATATATAAAGGTTGATTCTATAGGCAATGTTTTTAATCTGTTGTAGGTTTTATAGCCTTGATCATTTATAAGCTCTACATCCCCAAAACCAAACTTGACTTTTGTACCCTCTTCAATATTTCCGGCAAATATCATTGAACCATTATCTGTAATACCGACAGGTGCTCTGGCTATTTGTACACCCTCTCTTTCAAATATTAAAGGAAACTCAATACCTGACATCGGTAGTTCATCGGCAACCTCATCACCCAAATATTTTTTATATATATCTATAACATTTATATGATTTATCTGGCATACACAATTACCCTGAGATTTTGTTATAACCATATCTTGACCTATAGTCTGCCAGTTTAACATATAATTATTATGTACAATCAAGCTTTGTGAACTTAAACTTGCTATTACATAACCTGATTCCAGCACACTGCTTTCATTAAAAATCACAGTTTTATTAAACTTGCTGTTGTCCCCTGCTCTTCCACCTGCAACTATAATATCAGGTTTTAAAGTAGATATCTTTTTTATTAACTCTTCACCGTTACTTTTAAGCCCGTCACTAAAAACTATAAGTGCTTTTGTACTATTGTTTACTAAGCTGTCTATAATATTTTCTATATTTATCTCATTGTTCTTTATTTCACATATTTTAGAGTTTACTATTGTATTTTCAAAAACTGAAAAAGATATAATTATCTGCTCATCATACATAGAACCTTCAAATATCTCTCCAGAAGTTGTTGTACCTAAAATATGTGAAAAAGGAACTAGTTGATTGATATATTTCGATAAATTTAAAAGAAAACTTTCATCTACAATACCTGAAAATATTTGTATCAATACATTCTTTGAGTTATCAATACCATTACTTGATAT
>JAYEMD010000069.1:0-3808 GCA_034717895.1 Campylobacterota bacterium
GATAATATTCTTATAACTCATAAATACTCTTTTTAATTAGTTTTTGTGGTAAAGAATTATACCTAAAAGTCAGTATTTATGGGGTTAAATACCTACTTTTTTACTTGAAAAACGTCCGAAAGTTGAGATACTTAATTTAGCGTAAGGAATCTGCAATGAGTTATTCAGTTAATATAGCCAAAAACATATCTAAACAATTAAAAAAGTTACTCTTTGCTCAATTAAACGATATTATCAATATAGTTTATTTAAACAAAATATCTCAAAACAAAAAGATCCACCTAATAAGACAAAAATGTAAAAAGACAAGAGCCTTACTTCTTATCCTTAAACCGCTTATGAGAAAAAACAGTGACTATATACGACTAGATAGCTATATAAAAAATATTGCAAAAAAACTTTCATTATCAAGAGATAAAAAAGTATTGAACGATACCTATAAAAAGATTATAAAAAAATACAAACTAAAAAAAAGTAAATATAAAGAGATTAAACATTATCTAAATTCCATAAAAAAAGACAAAATCAATAATGAGTTTATAAAAGAACAGCTTGCCTTAACTGTAAAAGAGTCGACTTTGTGTAAGAAAGAGATAAAAAGCTCTATCATTAAAAAAAGGTGTGAGCATAATATTGAGACTGTGATAAACAAATTATATATGAAAATTATAAAACTTCAAGAAAAAGCATTTCATTATGAGGATGATGAGGATATTCATGAGTATAGAAAATGGGTAAAATACTATATGTATATTATGGAGACTATCAAAAAAGAGACCGCTGAACTTGAAAAACTTACGACTCTTTTAGGCAAATACCACGATATAACCGTATTTAAAGAGTATCTTCAAAACTTTAATAAACCTATCAAAAACCAATTCTTATTTTATTTACAAAAAGAGCAGAAATATTTACTAAAAGATATAAAAAAGATCGCTTTTAAGATATTTAGATAATTTATAAAGGAAAAACTATGGAACTTATTGCAGCAAAAGAGTTTATAATAGCAGCTATACTTGGATTTATAATAGGTCTACAAAGAGAGCTTAGCTTTTTTCACAATAATAAAAAAGTATATATGGGTGCCAGGACTTTAAGCATCATATCTCTTACGGGTTATCTTAGTACAAAACTCTACCAAAACTATCCTGTTATTCTAACCGTATCATTTGTCAGTGTTTCTATATTTCTTTTTGCCTTTTATTTTATAAATGCCTACAATGATAAACTAGAAAGGGGAAATACAACCGAATTTAGTGCCCTATTAACATTTATAATGGGTGTGCTTGTATGTGAGCATATAGAACTTGCCGTCTTTAGTACAGTTATACTTATAGCAATACTGGAGATAAAACCAAAACTTATCTCTATAAAGCAAGAGATTCAAGAAAAAGATTTCCGTGCCACTATACTTTTTTTACTTATGAGCTTTGTGGTACTTCCCATACTTCCCGATAAACCCATAGACGGATATGGTCTTATAAACCCAAATCATATATGGATGATGGTAGTACTTATCTCGGGGCTTTCTTTTATTGGTTATCTTACAACAAAGTTTATAGACACCTCAAAAGGTCTTATTATGATGGGTTTTTTTGGAGGTCTTGCTTCATCTACGGCTATTACCCTAACCTTATCAAAAAAAGCATCTAAGAATAAAGAAGCCAACAAATCCTTAGCTATAGCTATAGCTATAGCTCTTGCTTCAAGTACAATGTTTATAAGAGTTCTTATCTGGACCTTTATACTAAACCAAGAGCTGTTTAGTGCTATTTTTATCCCATATTTAAGTGCTACGATTGTAGGTTATATCTGTATATACTACTTATATAAAAATACCAATGAGAAAGAGATATCTCAAGATATAAGTTTTAAAAACCCTTTAGAGTTCGTAGAGGCATTAAAAATGGGTGTAATATTTGGTCTGGTGTTTGGTGTATTGTCCTTATTAAACGAACATACAGGCTATCTTGGTGTTTACTTTGCAGCTTTTATCTCCGGTCTTAGTGATGTGGATGCCATAGTTTTATCAATAACGGAACTTTTCAATAATAAAAATATACTGGTAGATATAGCTATTATGGGTATAATTTTGGCAACTATAGCAAATACTCTTACTAAACTTGTTTTATCGGCAGTTATAGGGAACAGATCCCTAGCAAGATACCTTCTATTTATATTTTCTGCTTGTTTAAGCACACTTGTGGGAATTTTTTATATCTTACAGATCTAATTAAATATTTTATTTACCATAACCACTCAATAAACTGTTAAATAAACACAATTTGTTAAACATATATAAACATGGTGTTGTAATAGAGAAAAAATTTCTGATCTCATTGGACTCTAGGGCTTTTGTTAAAATTATAATCGTAGCTGTTGTTTATTCAAAAGTTCTAAAGTGATTTTAGAGTCTTCAACAGGGTCATTATCAAAGTCATCTTCACTTTTATAGTTTTTTGGCAAACGGTGGATGGTTTTTTGATTGAAAAGTAAAATGGACAACGGCAGTGTATCTATAAAAGTAAACTCTTTTATATCTTTATATAGCGAAGTTTCTTTTAGTATCTCCAAATCAAACTCTATAAAGTTATGACCGCAGATATATCTACAGTTACACTTTAGTATAAACTCTTTAGCTTTTGATAAAGATGATATTTTTAAAGTATCATCATTATAAACCAAACCAAACTCGTTTATCTTTTTTGTTTTTTGTTTACTTCTAGGTATAGGAGGATTGGTGTTTTAGTCATGATATTTCTTATAGTTGTACTTTATAAGGCTTAATATTTTTGAGTATAGTGATTTTGCTAGGATCATTGATAAGTTCCAACTTTATTGTACATTGACTTTACTTCACTATTTTTATATAATTCTAACACGACGCCCAGTAAGTCTTAAGCCTTTGAGTTTAAGCTTGGGTTTTTTTATGCCTAAAATAAAACCACTTAAATCAGTCCTTCACCATTATTTTTGTCCCATTCTTTTATAATAAACTTTTTGAATTCTTCATCATTCGCATGCTCTAAAACAATTATTTGAGGTTTTATTCCCGTATCTTGTTCGATTAATTCAATTTCTTCATTTAAAATTTTAAATATGTTTCTAACCTGTTCAATATTTTCATCAAAATGCTCTACATCTTCACTATTAAGTTCATCTTTCTTTGCAGTTTTAGGAAAATATACTTGACTTGGTTGATCTAACATTAAAAAAGATGGTATTGCTGATTTTTTATTTCTACAGTTTAAATGTAAAAATGCCAACATAATTGATAAATGACAAGCTAGCCAGTTTGCTCCACTTCCCATTTCATCTAATCTAATATCTTGCTTTTTATGTCTATGTTTAAAAGTGAATTTTTCCAAATCAAATTGAAAATCAATAGGTAGTAACTCATTTTCAAAATCTAATTTCTTTGCAATTCTATCCATCTGTTCTTTTAAAATTTTTTCAGTATCTTCTTGAAATAAATCTAGCATTGAATATTTTTCTAAACCTTCATTTACTATTTTTAATCTATCCGTTAAACTGTTCAAGTCTTCTTTATCTATAGCTATAGTACTATTCTCCAAAAAGTGTTTCATTGTTGATTCTAATAAGCCCTTTTGATAAATTAATGTTTCCCTTTTCTTTAGATTATAAGAATAATCTTTTTCTTCAATTGTTAATGTTTTAATGTGTATAATGTCCTCCTTTGTCAAGACCACTTAACTAAACATTCTTATTCCACCATTCTATGACACTTTTTGTAACAATTTATTATCTACATTATTTATAGCTTTAAAATATACCTCATTTGGTGTTT
>JAYEMD010000070.1:0-17504 GCA_034717895.1 Campylobacterota bacterium
ATAATATTCTTATAACTCATAAATACTCTTTTTAATTAGTTTTTGTGGTAAAGAATTATACCTAAAAGTCAGTATTTATGGGGTTAAATACCTACTTTTTTACTTGAAAAACGTCCGAAAGTTGAGTAATATAAATCAAAATACTCCCTATTAAATGCACCTGTTAGTTTATCAAGTATAGTTTTCTCTTCAAGCATAATCTGTTTCAATACTGTTTTTGAGATATCAGTAAGACTTACAACTTGAAGATATTCATCAAACTTATTTATATGTAACATAAAAGCATTTATCTCAAGGGTTTTACTTAAAATACCAACCATCCTCTCATTTTCTGGTAACTTTTGAATCTCTTCGATCCAGTTTTGCTCATCTTTAATTTTACCTAAATGAAAAAACTTATCATTTTCTATAAACAATTCACAGATACATGGGTGTGATTGTTTAAATTTTACTAATGACTCATAGTGTGTAAAATCAAAAAACTTCTTATTTGCAAATGTCATCTCTTTTGAGTTTGTTAAGATTATTATATTATCTTGTAAATCTATAAGATTTTTTAATTGATCGTAAAGAAGCTTTTGTTTTGTAATATCATGTTGTACACCGATATAATATTCAAGTTGATTACTTTTATCAAAAAATGGTGTTAAAGATAACAGGTTCCAAAATAATGTTCCATCTTTTTTATAGTTTTTTATCTCTACTTCACAAGGTTGCTGTTTCATTATAGATTTTTTTATAACTTTAGCTGCTTTTTGATTTCGATCTTTACCTTGCAGTATATTGCAATTTGTGTTTATAATATCTTCACTTGTATAGCCTGTAATTTTTTCAAATGCTGGATTTACATATATTATACTGTTTTTATTTTGATTGGTATTAGCGACACTTATACCAACATCAACATTCTCTACAATATGTTTGTATAGTGTTAACTCTTTATTTAATTTTACAATCTCCTGATTTTTCTCTTTTAAATTATCTTCATACTCTTTTAAAGTAGTGATATCTAAAACAGAGCCAAAAGAAACTAAAGCTTGACCATCAGGGTCATACTTAGTATCACATTGTTCAAAAAGATATTTAACTCTTCCATCCTCCATCAAAATACGATGTGTAACCTCATAAGGCTTTTTACTAATAAGTGAATCCTCATAAGCTTTAGAGACCATATCTCTATCATCAGGGTGTATAATCTCTAAAAACTTTTTATAAGATGGTTTAAAAACATTTTTATCCAATTCGAAAATACGATATATCTCATCAGACCAACTCAATGATTGATTTTTAATATCAAATTCCCAAAAACCAAAGTGTGCAGTTTTTTGAACCTTGTTTAATTGTAAAAAAGAGGTATTCATATATTGTTTTCCTATATCTTAATGCAAAGTGTCAAGTCACCTTTTGTTGTAGTAAAGTCAAAACAATAAAACTCATTGTAATTAAAATCATTTTTATCTATAACTTGTGGTGGAGTTAAATTTACCCTCTCCTCTTTATCACTTAAATGAACGGCAATATTTCCAAGAACAACATTTACAAATTCACTTAGTGCATCAGCTGCGTCATCATCTATTGTATTAAAAGGCATTTTTAAATAAGTTGTTGCAATATTTAAAGTTACCTCATCTATACATTGAAGGGCAAAGTCCATATGTTCATCACCTCTCATTTTTTGCATAGATAAAAGCCCATCTCTTTTAATATCTTCATTGATAGAAACATCTGTAAGCTTTATATTATCATGTATGATTCTAAAATATATTTTTTGAAGTACCTCAATTGAGTCTTTTATAAGTCCATTTTTATCTATTTGTTTTATATCTTTGTCTATCTTATCAAGTTGAACTTTTTGGGATACCTCAAATGCTTTTAGATTCTCATCCAATTGTTCTTTTGACATATAACCTTTTAAAACCACAGCTTCACCAAAAAACACCCTCATACCTTTTTGTTTAGATATAAGTACATCTATTTGATTTTCATTTAAAAGTCCAAGCTCTTTTGCAACTTCACCAAATCTCTTATCCATACTTTGCTGCATATCATTTATCTTTTGTGCATCTTTTTTAGTTATAAGATCAGCTTTTATAGCCCATTCACCCAAAGATAAATTATGTTTAGCCTGGTAGTCTGCCACATCAATCAATTGCTCTTTTGTTAACTTACCTTCATCTATTAAATAGTGTCCGAAAAACTTTACTGCCATGCTATATCCTTTATCTTTTTAATACTTCATCAAACTTTTCAAGGAAACTATCCTCCTCAAAAGGCTTTTGTAGAAATCCCATCGCACCAATTTTAAGTGACTCAACTATTTTATCTTTTGTACCCATTGAGCTTGCCATAATGACTTTAATATCTGGGTATATCTCTTTTAGCTCTTTTAATGTCTCTATTCCATCTTTTTTTGGCATTACTACATCTAAAAAAACCACATCTGGCTTCTCTTTTTTAGCCATCTCTATAGCTTGCTCACCATCAAGTGCATCTTCTATTTTAACATCTCTGCTAGATAACATCCCTTTGATTAATTTATGCATAAGATTTGCATCATCTACTACTAGTACTTTTACCACGAAAGTCTCCTTATATTATATATAAATCTAATATAATAGAATAAAGTGTAAGAAAAATGTAATTTTTGTAAAATATGTCTTTTTGTGGCTTAATGGAAAAAATTGGCTTCTAAAAACTCAGGCTTAATGGAAATATCTATTCTATATATCAAGCTTAAAATAAAAATAGAAAAATATTGGGGTCAGGCACTAAAATAGAACTTTTTTGAAAATTATCTTAAAGGTGGTAGTACAGAAGATGTTGATTGCTCCTATTCTGTACTACCATTTTTAAAAATATGCAGTGTCCTTTTTTAAAGCACTCCCACTCAAAAAACTGCAATACTACCGCAATAAAAAAAGGTAGAGCCGAAACCCTACCTTTTATTCAGTGCTTTAATACTAGGTAATCAATCTAGATTAGTCACCACATGTTTTTCAAGGAAATTCTATCAAATTACAAAACTAAAGTCAAGGGTTTATTACAAAATATAAGTACCAAAATAGGACTTTTATAAAAATAAATTTAATTTTTAAGATAAAGTATTCTTTAGGTTTACCTTAGGTATACCTTTAGTACAGAAACGCTTCTGAGTATAAAACCATCGGAGTTCGTTTTGGACGTCAAGCCAGAGATTGTTTTTACAAAGCATTGGCAAACACCCGTAAAAAGCAGTAGTTTTTGGTCTACTGTTCTAATCTTTTATAAATATCGTTTTAAGTTCAAGTCTTTTGCTTTGATATATTTTAAGTTTTACTACGTATTAGTCCAAATCTTAATCTTAAACACTAAACAATGGAATCAGCCACTAATATATGATTTAATCTAGCCAAAGGTACATCTATATACAAATTTACATATAATTTATGGTATAATTCGCATACACAAAATAAGTGAGGTTATATTATGACAATGAAAGTAAATATAAAAGATCAGTATATTGATAGATTTGAAGATTTTATGAAATCGTTGCCAGAAGATGCGATTGAGGTATGTACCATTAACGATAATTCGATATCATTTGAGGAGTCAAAGCAAAAAGTTCAAAGAGCTATTAACAATATATCACCTAATCAAGGTTTAGATTTAGATAGTGCATTTGAAAAGGTTATGAGCAGTTAATGAACTATAAAGTTATAGTTTAACCAGAAGCTTTACAAGATTTAATAAGTATTAAATCATATATAACAAAACAAGACTCTACTATAAAAGCAGACAATTTTATATCAGAATTAAAAACTAAAATAAAATCCTTAGAGCATATGCCACAAAGAAATAGGAAAAGCTTGTATACACAAAGTTCTAACTCTCATGATATGATTCACAAAGGTTATACTATAGTTTACAAAATTATTAATGACAGTATCCATATATTAACTATTTTTAGACAAAGAAGTTATTAAGTAATAGAATATAAGAATATTTTTTTAATCCATTAGTTTTACTCTTAAACACAATATTTGTATATTTTGGATATCATACGAAAAAATCGTATAATTATTAAAATCTCAATTATTTAAAATCATTATATAAAATCAAAAGGTTATTTATGTCATTTACAACACTCGGGTTATGTGAACCTATTTTAAAAGCTATTAAAGAGCAGGGTTATACAACGCCTACTCCCGTACAAAAACAAGCAATTCCCGTTATATTGGAAAAAAGGGATATTTTAGCGGGTGCTCAAACGGGTACCGGTAAAACAGCCGGGTTTACACTGCCTTTATTGGAGCTTTTAACTCATAGAAACAAACAAAATAAAAAGCATCAGATAAGTGCATTAATTCTAACTCCCACAAGAGAGTTAGCTGCACAAGTAGGGGAGAGTGTTGAGCTTTACGGGAAATATCTTCCGTTTAAATCAACAGTTATATTTGGAGGAGTGGGTATAAACCCTCAAAAAGCGGTTTTACGAAAAGGTGTGGATATAGTTATTGCAACTCCAGGGCGTTTGTTGGATCTAATAGGTCAAGATGCACTTGATATCTCTACAGTGGATACCTTGGTTTTAGATGAAGCTGACAGAATGCTTGATATGGGATTTATCCATGATATTAAAAAAATACTTGCATTGCTTCCAACTCATAGACAAAATCTTCTATTTTCTGCTACATATTCCGCTGAGATAAAAAGGTTGGCAGATGGACTTTTAAATAATCCAGCCCTAATTGAAGTAGCAAGAAGAAATACAACCTCTCAACAGGTAAGCCAGTTGGTATATCCGGTTGACAGTGGTAGAAAAAGAGAACTTTTATCTCATCTTATATCTACAAATAACTGGAAACAGGTTTTGGTATTTACAAGAACAAAACACGGAGCAAACAAACTAACAAAACAACTTGATGGGGACGGTATAACAGCAGCGGCGATACATGGAAATAAAAGTCAAGGTGCAAGAACAAAAGCACTTGCAGACTTTAAAGAGGGAACCGTAAATGTTCTAGTAGCAACTGATATTGCAGCACGAGGTATTGATATAGACCAGCTTCCCCATGTAGTAAATTTTGAATTGCCTAATATATCTGAGGATTATGTACATAGAATAGGTCGTACAGGACGTGCCGGCAATAAAGGGGAAGCGGTATCTTTAGTTTGTATAGATGAGTTGCAGTATTTAAAAGATATAGAAAAACTAACTAAACAAACTATAAAAAAGATCATAGTAAAAGGTTTTGAGGTTGATCCTTCTATAGAAGCTAAGCCGCTTAGTAAAAGAGGGCAGCAAAGAGCCAATGGAGGTCAAAGCCGTTCAAGAGGCAGAGGCGGAAGATCAAAAAGCCAAGATAGAAACAAAAATCAAAATAAAAATGAAAACAGCAGATCTTTAAATAAAGAGAAAAAAAATAGCTCTAATACAAATCAAAGAGATAACCGTGATAGAAACCCGTCAACGAAACAAAACAGCTCTACGGGAAATAGCAGAAACAGCAGAAATAGAAACAGAACGAGAAGAGATTCAAACTAATAGCACATTTTTTCATTTGATAAGGTATTAAGTATTTTTAGGATACAATCATCAAATTTTACTAAAGGGCATCTTTAAATATGCCCTATAAATATTGAGGAAATATAACAATGCCAAAAAGAGAAGATATAAAGTCTATTTTACTTATAGGATCTGGTCCTATTGTTATTGGTCAAGCATGTGAGTTTGACTATTCGGGAACGCAAGCTACGAAAACACTAAAAGAGCTTGGATACAGAGTAGTATTGATCAATTCAAACCCAGCTACTATTATGACAGACCCAGAGTTTGCCGATAAAACTTATATTGAACCTATCACAGAAGAGATGGTTGCACAGATAATTGAAAAAGAAAATATCGATGCCATTTTACCTACTATGGGTGGTCAAACAGCACTAAATGTTGCAACATCTATGTATGACAAAGGTATGTTAGAGGGTGTTGAGTTCTTAGGAGCTCATCCCGATGCTATCAAAAAAGGTGAAGATAGACACCTGTTTAATGAAGCTATGATAAAAATAGGTATGGACCTGCCTAAAAGTGCAAATGCGTATAATGTTGAAGAAGCGATGGAAAAAGCCAAAGAGATAGGCTTCCCTGTAATCTCTAGAGCTTCATTTACACTAGCAGGCGGTGGATCGGGTGTAGCATACAATATGGAAGAGTTTAAAAAACTTGCAGCAGAAGGTATCGATGCATCCCCTATCAACGAAATAGAGATTATGGAATCTATGCTTGGATGGAAAGAGTATGAGATGGAGGTTATTAGAGACAAAAAAGATAACTGTATCATAGTATGTTCTATTGAAAATGTGGATCCTATGGGTGTACATACGGGGGACTCAATCACAGTAGCGCCTGCTCTTACACTTACTGATAAAGAATATCAAAATATGAGAAACGCCTCTTTTGCAATTCTAAGAGAGATAGGTGTTGATACGGGCGGATCAAACGTACAGTTCTCTATTTGTCCAAATACGGGAAGAATGATCGTTATTGAGATGAATCCAAGAGTTTCAAGATCTTCTGCACTTGCTTCTAAGGCGACCGGTTATCCTATTGCAAAAGTGGCAACACTCTTAGCTGTTGGATTTACACTTGACGAGATACAAAATGATATTACGGGAACTACTGCAAGTTTTGAGCCTGTAATTGACTATGTAGTTACAAAGATCCCTAGATTTACTTTTGAAAAATTCCCAAAAGCTGATTCTACATTAACTACCGGTATGAAATCTGTTGGTGAAGTTATGTCTATGGGTAGAACATTTAAAGAGTCATTCCAAAAAGCACTTTGTTCATTAGAAACGGGTCTTAAGGGATTTGATCCAATCCAAGCTGATATGGATACAATTAAAAAAGAGATAAGACGTCCAAACTGTGACAGATATATCTACCTAATGCAGGGTATGAGAGAGGGTCTTACAAATGAAGAGATCTTTGACCTTTCAAAGATTGATCCGTGGTTCTTAACTCAATTTAGACAAATATGTGATCAAGAAACAGCTATAAAAAAAGCAGATAAATCAATACTTAAAGATGAAGAGTTATTAAGAAAAACTAAAACTTACGGTTTTGGTGATGAGATGATAGCTAAACTTATAGATGTTTGCGAAGATGAAGTATACTCTGCTAGAAAATCTCTTGGTATAACTTTTGAGTACAATGAAGTTGATACTTGTGCTGCCGAGTTTAAAGCTCTTACCCCTTACCTTTACTCTACAATAAATATTACAAAAGGGATACCTACAAGAGATACTGCTACAAAAGATAAGAAGGTTCTTATTATTGGTGGCGGTCCAAATAGAATCGGTCAGGGTATTGAGTTTGATTATTGTTGTTGTCATGCATCATTTGCACTAAATGAGATGGGTGTAAAAACTATCATGTATAACTGTAACCCTGAGACAGTATCAACTGACTACGATACTTCAGATATACTATATTTTGAACCAATTGACTTTGAACACGTAAGAAGTGTAATAGAAGCTGAAAACCCGGACGGTATCATTGTACATTTCGGTGGACAAACTCCACTTAAACTTGCAAACCAAATCGATAAGATGGGTGGGAAAATTATAGGTACAACAGCACAGGTTATTGACTTGGCTGAAGATAGAGAAAAGTTTATGACTTTTGTTGAAAAAGCCGGACTGTTACAACCTGATAACGGAACTGTTGTGACACTTGAAGAAGCTCTGGAAGTTGCAAACAGAGTTACATACCCTGTACTAGTTAGACCGTCATTTGTTCTTGGTGGACGTGGTATGAAGATAGTTTACAGTGATGATGAGTTAAAACAATATATGGCTGAAGCCGTATCTGTATCAAACGATGCACCTGTACTTATTGACAAGTTCCTAGACAGAGCTATTGAACTTGATGTGGATTGTATCACTGACGGGAAAGATGTATATATCGGCGGAATTATGCAGCATATTGAGGAGGCCGGTATCCACTCGGGAGATTCTGCATGTAGCTTACCTCCAATATCTTTAGATCCGCAAGTTTTAAAAGAGGTTGAGGAAAAAACTAAAGCAATGGCTCTTAATCTTGGTGTAAAAGGTCTTATGAATACTCAGTATGCCATCCATCAAGGTAAGATATATCTTATTGAGGTAAACCCAAGAGCATCCAGAACCGTTCCGTTTGTAGCAAAAGCTACGGGAATACCGATGGCAAAAGTAGCAACTAGAGTTATGTGGGGTGAGTCTTTAAGAGATGCTATAAAAGCATATGATCCAAATGAGAGTATTGTAAATACTTCAAACCCTGAAACACCAAACCTTATGAAGCCTATGTTAAAAGGTCATGTTGCTGTTAAAGAGGCTGTGTTCCCGTTTAACAAACTAAGCGGTGCTGATCTTATTTTAGGACCTGAGATGAAATCAACAGGTGAGGTTATGGGTATTAGTGACAACTTCGGTAAAGCATTCTGGAAAGCACAAAGCGGTGCTAAGAACTTCCTTCCTGAAAAGGGTGGAAAAGTATTTATTTCCCTTGCAGACCTAGATAAAGAGTTCGCTCCATCTATTGCATCTAAGCTTGTTGATCTTGGATTTACTATCGTAGCAACAGGCGGTACTCATAAGATCATCTCTGAAGCCGGTGTAGAGTGTGAGAAAGTTCTAAAAGTAAGTGAGGGGAGACCGAATATTACGGATAGTCTAATGAATGAAGAGATTGTTATGGCTGTAAATACGGCAGATGATTCAGAGTCAAGTAAAGATGACGGTGCAACTATTAGAAGAACGGTTCTTAGAATGAACGTACCTTACTTTACTACAGTTTCAGGTGCTTTTGCTTGTGTTGAAGCTATTGAAGCTTCAAAGGACAAAAGATCATTGGCTCCTAAATCTATTCAGGAATTCTTACAGTAGGTATAATAAAGCAGTGGATAAAAGTTTAGTATATCTAGTACAGACAGATACCACTGCAGGATTTTTATCCAGTGATGATTTTAAACTTTCAAAAACCAAGCAAAGAGATCCAAAACAGAAAACTTTGCAGGTTGTTGACAGTTTAGATACATTAAAAACAAAAACAAGAGTACCAAACAGATTTAAAAATAAAATAAGAAGAGCAAAATGCTCAACTTTTATCTACCCAAACTCTTTAAGTTTTAGAGTAGTAGATAAAAACTCACATCATTATAGATTTATAAAAAAATTCAAATCACTTTACTCAACCTCCGCAAATAAAACAAAACATAACTTTAATATTGATTATGCTTATAATAATTCAGATGTAATAGTTGAGAACTCATTAGGATTTTGTGAAACAAAATCATCTTCTATATATAAAATAAACAATAAAAAAATAAAAAAGATAAGATAATATATATTTATAGTTCTTATTATATACATATAGAAGATATAAATTAAATTAGTTTAAACCTTTTTTGATATAATCCACATTATTTTATTAGGATTAGTGATATTATGAAAATAGAAGTATCTGAAGTAGCAAATCTTCCAACTACACACGGGGATTTTTTAATACAATCATTTAAAGAGGGTATTAAAGAGCACCTTGTGATTTATACAAAAGATCTTGATACTACTCCGGTAGTAAGGATACATAGTGAATGTTTAACAGGCGATGCAATAGGCAGTATAAAGTGTGATTGTCAAGCACAATTAAATTATGCCCTTGATTACATCGCAAAGAACGGTGGTATGGTAATATACCTAAGACAAGAGGGAAGAGATATAGGACTTTTAAATAAAGTAAATGCCTACAATCTTCAGGATAAAGGGTTTGACACAGTTGAAGCAAATCACCAATTGGGCTTTGGAAGTGATCAAAGAACTTATGATATTGTAGATTTTATATTAGAGTATTATAAAATAAAGAGTATAAAGCTTATGACAAATAATCCGGCTAAATTAAAAGGTATAAAAGCATCAATAGTTGACCGAATATCTGTACAGGTTGGATTAAATGAGAAGAATGAGAATTATTTAAAAGTAAAAAAAGAAAAGATGGAACATATATTATAAAATAATTTTATAATATATATTTTAAAATTAGTAAAAAATAACTTGACATTAGTATTACATTTTTAATATAATTCAATTAATAAAATCCTTTTTTGGATATTTTTGAACGCTGAAAGTTAGAAGATAAAGGTTCCTAAGAACTTCTTCTAACTTTTTTACTCTCTACACAATTGAAACAATCCCATAAACTAAAATATCATATCAGACTATATTATTTGTTTATTCAGTTATTTTAATATATAATCCCCTAAAACTATTAAAAAAGTTACATAGATTTTATAACAGGAATATTATAGTGCTAAATAAAAAATTACAAGATATCTCCCTTGAATTTGATGAGCAGTTTTACACAAGATGTAATCAGTTCGTTTCTCTTTTACAACAGTGGGGTGCGGTACATAGTTTAACTGCTCAACTTACAAAAGAACAGATAGAAGATAATATAATTGATAGTATCTATCCTTTAAAATTTATGAACTCTTTTGAAACTTTAGCAGATATCGGAACGGGTGCAGGGTATCCGGGGATGATACTTGCTATTGCAAGACCAGAGGCTAAGATAAGTTTAGTAGAACCAAAAGCAAAGAGAGTTGCATTTTTGAATTTTGTTAAAAATGCTTTGAAGCTTCCTAATGTTGAAGTGGTCCAAAACAGAGTAGAGAATATGCCCCCGCAGGCTTTTGACGTTATAACAAGCAGAGCAGTTACAAATACTTCACTTCTATTAAGTTTAACGCAAAATCTGGCAAACAATGATACGGAATACCTTTTTTACAAAGGGAGCCTGTGTGAAGAAGAGATCGCCCATGCAAAGCTTGAGAGCTATGAAGTTGTAAAAAGAGGCGATCATAGAAACTATTTATATATGAAAAGAAAAGGTTTGTTTTAAGATGATATTTAAAATTATGGCAGTGGCTGCAGTATTATTCTTGGTTTATATTGTATTTTTTAAAAAGAACAGAGAAAAGAATATAAAAGATAACAAGTATGATCAGATCACAGACACACTTGTGGAGTGTCCTAAATGCGGTACCTATGTATCAAAAGATGAAGCTATATTAAGCAACGGCAAGTATTTTTGTTCTAAAGAGTGTTTAAAAGGTTAAAAAGGATCTAATAATGATAATTATCGGTGATAAGTTTATCCCATATGAAAAAATAGAATCTATAAAAAAAATAGAAGATATAAAAGAGACAAAACCAAATACTACGTTACTTTTAGATTTTGATAAAGAGCTTATGTCATATTGCGTAAAAAACGAGATACAGTATGCAGTAAATATTACAGAGATAAAAGAGGCTTTATATTCAAATGCACTAAAAGCAAAATATATATTACCCCCGTTATCTATTATTGCCCATATACAGAAAATAGCAGAAAACTATCTTTTTGATTCTAAGATATTAGCTTCAATAGACTCAGATGATGAGATAGAGGCACTTGCCGTACAAAATATTGACGGTGTTATTTTTAAAAATCTGTTCAAAGAAGCATAAAAGCACTTTTTTAGTATAATCGTAACTATAATATAGTAAATAAGAGATATAGATGAAAGAGATATTAGACATAATCGTTTGGGGTGGATTTATATTCATCCTTTTTATATTTATCAGAGGTATGAACGAAACTCAGGTAGAGAAACATAAAAAAAAGCTTGAAAAATCAAATACGAATGAAGAAAACCAAACAAAGGAAAAGCAGCAAGATGATTAAACCGTTATTAGTAGAGATAGTAGTAGAAGAGTTACCGGCAATTCCGTTTTTAAAAGAACTTCCCAATATAGAAAAAAAATGGTCAGATATATTAGAAGCTAATGATCTATTATGTGAGTTTAACTTTTACTACACACCAAGAAGAGTTGTTTTTTGGCATAGAGAGTTTAAACTTGCACAAGATGATAAAGAGGTTGAGCAGTGGGGTGCACCTGTAAGAATTGCATATAAAGAGGGGGTTGCTACACCTGCAGCTGTCGGTTTTGCTAAAAAGTGCGGGATTGATCCAAGTGAACTTCAAAGAGCAAAAAGAGGAGATGAAGAGTTCCTTTATTATAAAAAAACAGTAGAGGGTAAAAAATCTGCCGAGCTTTTAAATGATATGGTAAATGAGTTTATTTCAAAACTTAACTTTGGTAAATCTATGAGATGGGGAAGCAGGTCAGACAGCTTTATTAGACCAATCAGAGGACTTAGTATAGTTTTAGGGGACGATGTTGTTGAGGGTGAATTATTTGGTGTAAGATCAGCTAAATCAAGCTTTGGACACAGAATGGTCTCTTATGAGCCTTTTGATTTTGATTTTGCCGGAGATTATTTCTGTAAGCTTGACAAACACGGTGTTGTACTTTATCCAAACGAGAGAAGAAAAACTATCCTTGATCAGATGGCACAGATAGAGAAAGATAATAATCTTAAAATTGAGATAGATGAAGAGCTTTTAGATGAAGTTGTTGCTATTACTGAATACCCTACGGCACTTTTAGGTAATTTTGATGAGGAGTTCCTGGAGCTTCCCGATGAAGTTATAATAGGTTCTATGAAAGAGCACCAAAGATATTTTGCAGTTTATGATGAGGGTAAGATAACAAATAAGTTCATAGTTGTATCTAACTCATATACTGAAGATTTTACACATATTATTGCAGGAAATGAGAAGGTTTTAAGACCAAGACTGGCTGACGGTATGTTCTTCTGGAACAATGATATTAAAAACGCTCTTCAAAATGAGGGGTTGAAAAAAGTAAGTTTTGTTGAAAATCTTGGAACTATGTATGATAAGTGTGTAAGGGAAGCTAGTATAGCTGATCTTATCGCCGGTGATTTTGATATGAGTGATGATAAAGAACTTATAAATGAAGCGGTGATGTTAAGTAAAGCGGATCTTCTTACGGATATGGTTTATGAATTTACGGAGCTTCAAGGTACTATGGGTTACTACTATGCACAAAAAGAGGGAAGAGATGAGCTTGTTGCAACTGCTATAAAAGAGCAGTATTTACCAAACGGTGAAGATAGTGAACTTCCTTCAAATACTTTTAGCTGTATCGTTGCCTTATCTAATAAGCTTGATAACCTTATGGGATTGTTTAGTGTAGGTATGATCCCTACAGGAAGCAGGGATCCGTTCGCACTAAGACGTGCGGCAGCGGGTATATTCAAGATATGTTACGAGCACAAACTGCATCTTGATATCAACAGTTTAATTGACAGATCTTTAGAAAACTACAAAAATCTAAATAAAGATCAGTTAGTAGAGTTCTTAAATGAAAGGCTTTATAAACTTTACAATAAAGTAAACCCAAGTGTTATAAAAGCTGTACTTAACAGTACGGGAAGAAATGATATTTTAAATATTATGTTAAAAATAGAAGCACTTGATCCTATCACTTCAAGCAGCGAGTTTAAAAATATCAGTGCAACATTTAAAAGGGTTGCTAATATTGTAAAAGATTTAGAGAGCAATAAAGAACTTACGGTTGATGAAAATCTGTTTAGTGATGCCGAAGAAAAGGTATTGTATAGTAGATTTAAGGAGATCACTTCTAAATCTTATACAACCTTTGACGAGGAGTTAGATGCTTTATTTGCCCTAAAGCCTGAGCTTGACAGCTTCTTTGATAATGTATTCGTAAACCATGAAGATGAAAAAATAAGAACAAACAGAAAAAACCTTATAGGTATAGTGTATAATGCTTTTAGAACTATATCTGATATAAAAGAGATCACAATATAGATGCCGGAAACTTGCAGTTATGATTATGTGATAATCGGAGCAGGTATCGGCGGCTGCAGTATAGCTTACGAGTTAAGTAAACACTCAAACAGTATACTTGTAATAGATAAATTTCCAAAAGAAGCTTCAGGTGCCTCGGGTGCCGCAGGAGCTTTTCTCTCACCGCTTCTTGGAAAACCAAACAGATTTAAAGAGATTGTTACTCAAGCTTTAAAATACTCTACTAAACTTTATAAAGAAAACTTCTCGGATGCCATATATAATTGTGGAACGCTCAGAATTCCAAAAAATGATACAGATGGTAAAAAGTTTGAAAGCTATATTCCATATATGGACTTTGAATTTAAAAAACAAGACAAAGGTTTCTTTTTTAAAGATGCTTCAGTTGTAAACAGTTCAAAAATATGTAATATGATGCTAAATAGAAACGGTAATATAGATACAAAATTTAACTACGAAGCTGCTTCTATATCTTATAAAGAGAATAAGTGGCTTATAGATGAGCAAATAAGTGCTAAAAATCTTATTTTAACTACGGGAGCTAGTAAGGCTCTTGTGGATGAGTTTTACCTTAAAATAAGAGGGGTATGGGGTAGAAGAATAGATATTCTTACCTCCACAAAACTTCAGTACAATTACCATAAAGGATGTTCTGTTTCAAAAAGCTTTTCTACTGATACTAAGAACCTATATAAAGTATCTATAGGTGCAACCCATCACAGGGATATAAACGATTCTTTAGATATAGAGAAAGATATAGAGGAGCTTTTGAGTAAAGCTTCTGATATAGTTACTCTTGAGAATGTGGAAGTTACCGATCAATACAGCGGTGCAAGAGCATCGAGTGTAGATTATCTGCCTGTTTTGGGTAAGCTTATAGATAGCAAAAAAACAATAGAAGAGTTTCCACATCTTAAAAAAGGTACATATGTGCCAAAACAAAGATTTACAAGATATGAGAATCTTTATACACTAAACGGCTTAGGGGGCAGGGGGTTTGTACTGGCTCCTTACCTTGCAAAAAGTTTGGTTGAGTTAATCATTGAAGATAAAAATATAGATGATGATATTTTATGTGACAGATTATTTATTAGAGAAGTTAAAAAGGAAAATAGATGAAATATATGTCAGTTTTAAAACTGGTTTTTTTAAGTGTTGTAGTTTTAACGGGGTTGACACTGTTAACTGTTGAACCTCCTAAAAAGATCACAAAAGGGGATATTTTACTTAGTGATCTTCCAAAAACTGTTGAGCTTATAGGCTTTGAAAACAAGGAGTTTGCAGCAAATAGTATCGTAAAACAAAATACGGTGGTGTTTGTGGGTAATTTTGAGTCTATTGTTTTAGCAGGAGAGTTAGAGAAAAGGCTTTCTTTAAAAGCAGGAGAGTTTGTAATAGTATCAAATGTTTCAGACGCACCTTGGTTTATAAAAAGATGGCAGGCACATACAAAAAATACAAAGCTTAAAGGGGATAAACACTTACCGTGGATATATGACAAAAACGGTCAAATGAGAAATTTCCTAAAGGTTCCTACAAGTGACAGTGTAAAATACTTTGTATACTATGTTGACAACAAAGGTCTTATAAAAAGAATATATAACGGTAAAGTAAAACAAGGAACAATTGAAGGGGCAATGAGTGCTTTAGAGATTGAAGAAAATTTAAAGCCGGTTGTTAAGCTGATACAAGAGTTGGTTAAATAGGAGTGTAATTTAGCTATAGTTTAGAGAATAAAAAAGCTCCACACGCCATGGAGCTTTTTTTTATTTCGAATTTTATAAGGAGATAGAACAATATGTTTCCATATCGTTAAGAGAAGTATAATATAGAAAAATGAAATGAAAATGAAATAGTTTTTATTTTCCTATATATTGTTTCACTAATAAAAAAGGCAATATTATTTTAATTTGATTGTTTGTTTGTTTTGGTTAATATTTTATAAATTTAGTAAATATATTGGAATAAATATGAAAGTAGCAAAAAACATATCTGAACTAGTTGGAGATACTCCAATGGTACAATTAAACAATATAAACTCAAATATTTATGCAAAATGTGAGTTTATGAACCCTACAAGTTCCGTAAAAGACAGAATCGGGCTTAATATGATCCAAGAAGCTTTAAAAGAGGGCTCTATAGATAAAAATACGCATATCATAGAACCAACAAGCGGAAACACAGGAGTTGCACTAGCAAGCCAATGTGCCGCACTTGGGATCAAACTTACACTTACCATGCCTGAATCAATGAGTATAGAAAGAAGAAAACTGATGAAAATATTCGGTGCTAATATTGTCTTAACCCCAGCTGCCTTAGGGATGACGGGGGCTATTAATAAAGCAAAAGAGATTGAAGCGGAAGAATCAAATGCTAAAATACTAGATCAATTCAGCAACCCTAACAACCCTTTGATGCATGAAAAAACAACGTCAATAGAGATATTAAACCAGATGGATAATGATATAGATATATTTGTTGCGGCAGTTGGCACGGGAGGTACTATAAGCGGTACTGCCAAAGTCTTAAAACAAAAGCTTCCTAATATCATAATTGTTGCCGTGGAGCCACAGGATAGTGCCGTATTAAGTGGATGTAGTGCAGGACCCCATAAGATACAAGGAATAGGAGCTGGCTTTATCCCTAAAACTTTAGATACAGATATTTATGATGAGATAATACAAGTATCAAATGAAGATGCCTTAGAAACATCAAAACTTTTGGCAAAGAAAGAGGGTTTACTAGTGGGTATAAGTGCAGGGGCAAATGTGTGGGCGTCAAAACAGATAGCTTTAAGGTATCCTGATAAAAAAATAGTGACAATACTTTGTGATACGGGTGAGAGGTATATGAGTACTGAATTGTTTGATTAATTTAAGAGTTTAGTTACTCTTAAATAATCTGCTTCCTATTCTAACCATGTTACTTCCGTTTATTATTGACGTTTCATAATCACTGCTCATACCCATAGAACATATTGAACCGTCTATTTGTTCGAAAATATCTTTAGTTGTCTTAAAGCTTTTTTCTATAAGCTCTTTATCTTCACAGTGAGCACCTATGCTCATAACACCTTTTAGATTTATATTTGTGTATTGATCTTTTATTTGTTGGTATATACTTACTGCATCTTGTGGAGATACGCCTGATTTTGTATCTTCATAGGCACTGTTTATCTGTAAAAGACAGTTCATTGTTTTGTTTTTTGCTTTTAATTTTTTATCTAACTCTTTTGCAAGCTCAATTGAATCTAAAGAGTGCATAAGTATAGGGTTAAGGTCTATAAGATTATTGATCTTGTTCTTTTGTAAGGTCCCTATAAAGTGCCATGCAATAGGAAGATCATCCAAGGCTTCCATTTTGTTTTTTAAGTCTTGAACTTTATTTTCCCCAAATGCTCTTTGTCCGGCATTGTAAAGTGTTCTAATATCCTCTTCATTTGAATATTTACTAACCGCAACAAGTTGAACGATATGGTGGTCATTTAATTTTAATCTTGATTTTTCTATATTATTTATTACGTTATCTAAGTTTTCTATTGCTTCTTTTTGTGTCATTTATAAATCCTGAATTTTTTTTAAATTATAGCCGAATTTTAACTAATATTAATTGTATTTTAGGATATACTATACAAATTTCAACCAATAAAAGGGAAAACATGGGAAAATTTGTAAAAAATACAGAAGAGTTTTTTGAGTTTTGTAAATCAAACGAAGTTGAATTCGTAGATTTCAGATTTACAGATAT
>JAYEMD010000071.1:0-17439 GCA_034717895.1 Campylobacterota bacterium
CTTGTATTTGGCTTACTGTGTGGTTCCCGTGTCTCATTCCTTATTCTAGCTTTTTAGAAATTTGTAGAAGCTAAAGCCTTGCACTAAAGTGCATAGTTTTTAACTAGCGTGTTTGGAACAATAAATAAAAACAGTACATTTGGATAGAGTTATGGAAAAACATTTAAAAGATATTTTGGATTACGCAAAAGGGTTGAAGTTGTTGTTGGTTGAGGATGACACGATGTCTATGGAACAGTCATTAAATTTTTTTAACGAAGTGTTTACGGATATTATCACGGCACATGACGGATATGACGGTTATGAAAAGTTTAAGAGCAATGAGATCGATATAGTTATAACTGATGTAGAGATGCCTAGAATGAATGGTTTGGAGATGAGTAAAAAAATCAAAGAACTAAATAAAGATATACCTATAATCATAATATCCGGATATAATGATGCTAAATATTTGTTAGAAACTATCAAGATGGGTATAAACAGCTATATTGTGAAACCTATAAATTTAATACAGTTTATGGATACCTTATCAAATGTAGTTGAAAAAGTAAGGTTAAAAGATGAGTTAGAGCAGTATAAACAAAAACTTGAGAAAACAAATAAAGCATTGTTCTCCTTAAATGATGATCTGGAAGTACAGATGATGGAGAGAATCGGTGAAATTTATGCTCTAAATCAAGAGATATTAGCTACTCAAAAAGAGGTTATATTTACTATGGGAACCATAGGTGAGAGTAGATGTAATGAAACAGGAGCTCACGTAAAGAGAGTTGCCGAATATTCAAAAATTTTTGCTATCCATTACGGTTTGGGTGAAGAGGAAGCTGAGATGTTAAAAGAGGTAAGCCCTATGCATGATATAGGAAAAGTTGCAATAGCCGATTCTATTTTACATAAAAAAGGCAAGCTAACCGACGAAGAGATGGATATAATGCGTACACACACCACTTTAGGGTATGGGATGCTGTCTAATTCAAAAAGAAAACTTTTAAAAGTTGCATCTACAGTAGCATATGAACATCATGAAAAATATGACGGCAGCGGTTATCCAAGAGGTTTAAAAGGGGAAGATATAAGTATATACGGTAGAATAACGGCAATTGCAGACGTTTTTGATGCTTTAGGCAGCAGCCGGGTGTATAAGCCTGCATGGGATGATGAGGAGATTTTTAATATGTTTAATGAACAAAGCGGTAAACACTTTGATCCTAAACTTATAGATATATTTTTTGATAATCTTGATGAGTTTTTAGCCGCAAGAGAGAAACTCTCTTAATATTAAAGGGCACCTCTAAAGAGAAGTTTCTTTCAATAAATCTTTTGGTTCTGCGTAGTAGTATCCCTGCCCGAAATCTATACCCATGCGGCTTATCAATTGATCTATCTGTTCATTTTCAACAAACTCTGCTACTGTTTGTATTTCACTTTTTTTTGCAAGAGAGACTAAAGCTTCAACAATATTTTTAGAATTTTTATCATCACAGATATTTTTTATCAAGCTGCCGTCTATTTTTACGATATCAGGTTTCATGTTAAAAAGATGTGTAAAATTAGAATAACCGCTTCCAAAGTCGTCTATTGCAAGTTTACAGCCAAAGCTTTTAATAAAATCTATAAATGATAAAAGTTCGTCGTAGTTATCTATATCTTCACTTTCTAGTAATTCAAAAGTGATCAAATTTGTTATATCCCTGTTACTTTTAAGTTTTTGTGCAATAAACTCAACAGTGGTATCATCATTGATATCTTGATATGATAGATTTATTGAGACGCTGTTTTTGGTTTGTTTTATAAATTCCAGTGACTGTTCTATCATCAACATTGTTATTTTTGTATAATGTTTTGACTTTTTAGAAAGTTCAAGAAAAAAGTAAGGGCTTATGATTTTATCATCATCGTCAATAAGTCTTACCAGTGCTTCATATTTGATAGGTTTTTTTGTTTTTAGATCAACAATAGGTTGGAAGAAAGGTTTTATTTTTCTATTTGACAATGCTGTTTCAATCTTGGTAAGCATCTGCATATTTGATGAAATATTTGTTTTGTTCTCTTTCATAGAATCATCGTAAAATGCAATCTTTTGGAAGCTTTTTTTTGTTTTTCTTATGGCAGTTTCTCCATTTATCAAATAGGGTCTTTTATTTGATATACCCGCATGCATATATAGTTGAAATTTTAGATCATTATATGTAAAAATTGTTTTTTCTATCTTTTCAATTATCTCTAGTGCTAAAGATGTAAGATCTTTTTGCTGTGTTAGTTTTGAAATAAAAGCAAATTGATCGATACCGACTCTGTATAGATTCTTATAACATCTTTTGTCGTTTTTTATTTTTTCTTGAAGCAGGGTGGATAGCTGTATTAAGATCTCATTACCCCCTTTAAACCCTGTAATAGAATTTATACTTCCAAAATCAGTAATATCCAAAATAATAACAGAACTGTTTTTTATCCTTTGTATATCACTGTGAAAAGCTGTTCTGTTTAAAAGTGAAGTTATATGATCTTTTTTTAGTGATCTTTCATTCTCCCTTTTTAGTTTTAATATTTTGATAGATTCGTTTTTTAAGTTGTTGATTAATACTATAACAACTATAAATAAAACAACGACAATTGCCAGGATAAGATAAAATTCATTTTTCATTTTATTTTTTTGTTTCTTTGCTTCTATGTTAAGGTTTTGCTGCATATTATCAATTGTATCTTTTATATTTGAATTTTTGATCTTATAAAAATATAATTTGAATTTAGGCAAGTTTGTATATATAAGATCTATATGGATAAAGTTAATATTATGAACTTTTGAACTGTTTTTATTTTCACTTATTTGTTTATAAATACTTTTAGAGATATTTTTATTTGAGTTCATATCATTTTTTATATTTTTAAATTCATTTAATAAAATAATAAGTGTGTTTAAGTACTTTTCATCATAAAGTGATATATATTTATTTGTATTTAGATCTAATATAGAGATTGAGTTTTTTATCATAGCATTTTCTTTGATAAACTGCATTGTGTCATGTTTTAGTTTTTTTTGCAAGTTTCTATATATATTAAACTCTTTAAATAAAGCAGGGTAGTTATTGTTCAGATTATTATAAAGCTGTGCAAGTTTTATTGTTGTTTGTTTTGAGGATTTAAAATGTTCTATGAAATGATCATTGTTAAAATGAAGATTTATAATAGATTCTTTTGTAATATCAATATGTTCAATAAAGTTTAATCGAATCTCATTTATAACAGTATTTAGTTGTCTGTAGTTTTCATTGTTAGAATCAAGTTTCAATTTAAAATCAATAGCTAAATATAATACGATTATTAAAGAGAAGACAATTCCAAGTAGTCTAAAATCAAGTTTTTTCATCTATTTCCCGGTTAATGTTTTAGGCAGTTCGCCTGTTAGTGTTTTTAAAAATGACTCTATATACTCAACTTCATCTTCTTCCAAAAGAGCTCCTGTATTGTGATAAGCCATTGAATATATAGCATTTTTTAGATTATTGGCACTTCCATCGTGAAAATAGGGTGGTGTCATCTGAATATTTCTCAAGCTTGGTACTTTAAATACATCTATGTCATTTGGATCTTTTGTCACTTTGTATCTGTCATCCCACTGTTTGTGTTCATTTTTATACTCTATAACAGCACCGTATTTTTGGTATGAATTTGAACCTAGGTTTATTCCGTTGTGGCATGATACACAGCCGTAAGATTCAAACAGTATCAATCCTTTTTGCTCTTTTTTTGATAATTTAATCTCCCCTCTTAAATATTTATCAAATTTTGAATTTGGAGTTATAAGAGTTTTTTCAAATTCTGCAATTGCATGAAGCATATTATCAAAAGAGGGTTCTTTACCGTAAGCACTTTGAAAAAGCTGTTTATATTTTTTAGAATACTTTAGTCTTTGTTCTATCGTTTTTTTATCGTTTGCCATCTCATGTTCTGCAATTAAAGGACCGTTAGCTATCTGACTTGTCAAATTATCTTCTCTACCGTTCCAAAAGAAATTTATATTATAGATCAGATTAAAAACAGTAGGAGTATTTATATTTCCGATTTTATTATCTGTTCCTATACTGAATATTTTATTATCTGCACCGTATATACCGTGGCAGCTTGCACATGAGATATCATTATTATCAGATAGGATTGTATCAAAAAATAGTTCTCTTCCTAAATCTATAATCTTTTTGTCATATTCTATATGCTCGGGAAGAGGCTTATATATACCTTGTGCATAACAATATGAGAAAAAAATTAATAAATAAAATAATTTCATAAATAATTTCCTTTTAAATAAGTAAATATTATATATAACTATTACTGAATATATAATAAAATATTTATTAAGAATCGAGTAGTAAGCTTTTAATTAAAAATAGTATATAATGAAAAACAATAAATATAAAGATAAAAAATGGAAAAAGTAGAACTGGAAGACCTTATTGTTTTTAGTAGAACCATAAAGGTTTTATATGTTGAGGGTGAGTCTAAATTAAGAGAATCGGCACATGGAGTATTTAAAATATTTTTTGAATCTATAGATACCGCAAAGAACGGCAGGGATGGTTACGAACAATTTTTAAACAATAAATACAACTTAATAATAACAGATATAAATATGTCTGAGATGAACGGTATGGAGATGATCTCAAAAATAAGAGAAGTAAGTAAAGATATAACAATACTTATAATATCCTCGGTGGATGATAAAGAATATTTTATGGATCTTATCAAGCTTGGAGTTGACGGGTATATATTAAAGCCTGTAAAAGTGAAGCAATTTGTAGAGGTGCTTCAAAAGGTGATAGAGAAGTTTCAAAATAAACAAAAACTTTTTGAATACAAAAATAACCTGGAAGATATAATCAACGAAAAAACCAAAGAACTTCAACAAACAAATCAAGAACTAATAGACAAAAAAGAACAACTGGAGTTATTGAACTTGTCATTAGAACAGCAGGTAAAAGAGGAGGTTCAAAAAAATATATTAAAAGAGAAACAGTTGTTTGAACAGTCAAAAATGGCTTCTATGGGTGAGATGATCGGAAATATTGCACATCAATGGAGACAGCCTCTATCGGCGATAACCACATCTGTGGGAAGTATACAATTGCAAAAAGATCTTGGTATATTGGAAGATGATGATCTAAATAAAATCTGTACTTTAATACAGGATAACTCTATTTATCTCTCAAATACAATAGAAGATTTCAGAAATTTTTTCAAAGATAAAAAAGATAAAGAGCTATTTAATTTAAAAGCAGCAATTGAAGAGCTTTTAAATCTTGTATCTCCAACTATAAAGGGCTCTTTTATAGATGTACACACTGATATTGATGAAGATATAATGATAAACGGTTTTAAAAATGAACTTAATCAATCATTGATGAATCTTATCAACAATGCAAATGATATTCTTTATAATATAGAGGGTGAGAGATTTATATATTTAAAAGGATACAAACAAGATGACAATGTAGTTTTGATCTTTCAAGACAATGGGGGCGGTATAAATGACGGGATAATAAACCGGATATTTGAACCTTATTTTACCACAAAGCATAAATCACAAGGTACGGGACTTGGTTTGAATATGACCTATAAGTTAATAGTAGAAAGTATGGACGGTAATATTACCGTTTCCAACAGTGAGCATTGTTTTGATAATAAACTATATAAAGGTGCAAGATTTCAAATAACGCTTCCTCTGTCTTAACCATCCTTATTTTAAGCTTTTTAGGAAGCGACAGATTTTTCATTGTGTAAAGAGATAAGTGATCTAGATTTATTTAAAGAACGGCTATATATGATGAGACGAGGCGTGTTTTTGTAGTTGTTTTGTAAATTAGAAGATGAATTTCATAATAATAATAATAATAACACAATTTTAACATTTTTTTACTATACAATTTGATAATTTAAAATAAGGAGTATATAATGTTCTTAACAAAGTTTGACCCGTTTAGCGAGTTTAGAGATATGCAGAGATTTTTTGATAGGTTTCCGACTGTAAAGGGTGAGGAGAGTTCAATTGGTTCATTTTCTCCACAGGTTAACACAAGAGAGGGTGAGTTTGCTTATCATATAGATGTGGATCTGCCCGGTATGAAGAAGGATGAGATCAACATAAGTGTTGATAATAACAGACTTACCATAAGTGGTGAAAGAAATTTTAAAGATGAAGTACAACGGGAGGATTACTACAAAATAGAAACCTCTTTCGGTAAATTTCAAAGAGTATTTACACTTCCTGATAACGCGGATGTGGAAAATATAGACGCATCAACTCAAGATGGAGTGCTGGAGATAGTTGTTCCTAAATTAAAAGAAGAGATTGAAAATAAGAAAAAAATAGAGATTAAATAGCTTTAAGGAGTATATGATGGATCTGTCGAAGTTTGCACCGTGGAACTGGTTTAAAGATGAGGATGAGAGTAGGTCTCAAGTTGTACCGGTAAGAAGAGGTACATCTCCACAGAGTGATTACAACTCTATTTTGGAAAAGCAAAAAGATTTTGAGGAGCTTTTTGATACATTTAGAAAAAGTATTGAAAATACCTTCGCCCCTTTAAAAACGGATGATGTATTTAAATCCTCTTGGTTTAAACCGTCACTTGATATCTCTTCTTCCGATGATAAGTATACAGTGAAAGTGGAACTTCCGGGGGTAGATCTAAAGGATATCTCTATAGAAGTTAACAACAGTACTATGACGGTTAAAGGTGAGAAGAAGCAGGAATTGGAAGAAAAAGAGAAAGATTTCTACAGGATTGAAAGATCATACGGCTCTTTTCAAAGAATGCTGAATCTTCCTGAAGATTCTGATATAAGTAATATCTCATCTGAACACAAAGACGGAGTTTTAACGATTAAAATACCTAAAATCGAGCTTCCGAAAAGTGAAGTTAAAAAGGTTGAGATAAAATCATCTTAACAATTTGATTCAATCTTGGTTCTTTAAATATAATCATATACAGCCTTAAACTATAGAGGCCGTATATGAATCCAAACTTTACCATATAGATTCAATTTTAAGATTAATTAATACTTTACTACTCTTTTTATCCCCTCAAGTCCTCTAAGTGGGAGGCTTAAACCCATATTGTCCGGTATATTATGATCTCTTGGATTGATGCGTATTAATACCTGCACCTGCCGTTATTAAAACAGCATCTGCTTTATCTATTTTCTCTATTGCTTTTTGTATATCTTCACTTATCATCCTTACTGCCTTTTACAAATAGTGTTAACCATATGGTTGGGTTTGAGGTGTATATCACCTGATGCTTTTGATGTGCAGTTATATATAGACTCATCCCTGATTTTAAGTGATATATAGAGTCGTCATCATATTTGATCTTTGCTTCACCGCTTATTAGAAAAACAAACTCATCTTCATCTTGGTCATACCATTGATCTTTTGGTGTGGTTTGTCCATATGATATGATCCTTTCCATTTTTATATTCTCATTTGATAATATGGTTTCAAATATCTCATTATCATGTTTGGCTGGAATATTTTCCTTAAAATTGAAAAAAAAGTTTTTATCCATACTTCTGTACCTTTAGAATATTTTATCGAAAATTTATTTATATCTTTTTTGATATAATCTCATATATTTTATAATAAGGTTCATAATATGGAGATTTTTGATATAAAGATAGATATGTATGTTGCGGCAATATTTATATTTTTGTTTTTTCAGCTTTTTAGAGTAAGTTTAAGAAAACTTACATACAAGATAGTTACTAAAACGGCAAACAAATATGACGATGCGGTATTTGAAGTGATACAAAAGCCTGTGGATTATCTGTTTATAGTTATAGGTGCCGTATTGGCAAAATCCGTACTTATACTAAGTGAAGATATAAATATACTTTTTGACCATATATTAAGATCTGCATTTATAGTTATAGTATTTTGGTCATTTGTACTTATACTTAATCATCTCTCGGTTCATATACACAAGATAACAAACAAATTTGGCGACAAAATAAGTAACGATGTGGCAAATTTTATGGTAAAGTCTGTAAGGTTTTTTATAATTGTTATCGGTATTATAGTTTTGGTTCAGGAGTGGGGCTACAACGTAAGCGGTTTCTTGGCTTCTCTTGGTTTGGTAGGTATGGCATTTGCCCTTGCGGCAAAAGATACGGCGGCAAATCTTTTTGGTTCACTTGTAATATTTACCGACAAACCTTTTAAGGTAGGGGACTGGATACTTACACCTGATGTGGAAGGTACCATAGAGTCAATAGGTATTAGAAGTACAAAAGTAAGAACCTTCGCCCAAGCCCAAGTAACAGTACCAAATGCAGTTTTGGCAAATAGTGCCATACTGAACTGGTCACGTATGGGTAAAAGAAGGATCAAAATGAATGTTGGTCTTACCTATGATACTTCCGGTGAGACTGTACAAAAAATTGTGGACGATATAAAAACCATGCTTCAAAACCACCCTGATATCCATCAAGATACTATACATATATACTTTACAAATTTTGGAAGCAGTTCTTTGGATATATTCTGCTACTACTTTACAAAAACAACCAACTGGGGAGAGTATATGAAGGTACTTGAAGATACAAATATAAAAATTATGAAAATAGTAGAGCAAAACGGTTCAAGCTTTGCTTTCCCTACCCAAACCTTGCATATTGAGCAGGAAGAAAAAACTATTTTATAAGTTTAGAGTGCCCTTTATATAATTCATTGTATATTAAGTTATACAACGGTACACTTTTTGCATCGTTATATATTTAAATATACAAGGGATAATATGAATATATCGTCAAACCTTACACTAGAATTGTTAGATCAGCCTTTTTTACTTGAAAAAAGGATAGAGCTTTTAAAAGCAATAGCTCAAGAGGGTTCCATAAGTAAAGCGGCAAAAAAAGTACCCATGAGCTACAAATCCGCATGGGATGCAGTAGATAGTATGAACAATTTAAGTCATACACCAATTGTCTCTAAAGAAACAGGAGGCAAAGGCGGTGGGGGCACCTCTTTAACACAATACGGTATAAATCTTTTAAATACATACAAAACACTTCAAGAGGAACAGCAACGATTTTTACAAAGACTTGAAAGTTTAACAGATGTTGATACGGGAACATTAAAAACAATACAAAGGTTATCTATGCAAGTAAGTGCAAGAAATCAACTAAGCGGAACAATAGAACATATAGAAACAGGCAAAGTAAATGTACAGATACACTTAAAACTAAAAAGTTCACTTACTCTTGTATCTGTTATAACAAAAGGTTCCGTAGATTCACTTGATCTAAAAACAGGGGATGAAGTTGTAGCTATATTTAAATCAAACAGTGTTTTACTTTCATCTAACAGCCATATTAAAATAAGTGCTCAAAACCAACTAAAGGGAAAGATAGAAACCATACACAAAGGTGAAGTGAACAGTGAAGTTATCTTAGACCTAGGAGGCAGTGAAAAGATAGCTGCCGTTATCCCTTCAAACTCTATAGAGGATTTGAAGTTTAAAGAGGGTGAAAGTGTAACAGCTATTATAAAATCTTCCGATGTGATGATAGGAAAATAATATGACAAAAAAAATTATACTTATAACTTATCTGCTTTGTTCTTATCTTTACGCCGGAAATATAAACATAGCAGTTGCCGCAAATGTGAGCTATGCCATAGATACACTAAAAAAAGAGTTCAATAAACAGTACCCCAAAACAAAAGTGAAAGTGATACTAGGAAGCAGTGGAAAACTTACAGCAAAAATAAAAAACGGTGCTCCTTATGATCTTTTTATGTCAGCAAATATGATCTACCCTGATACACTTTATAAAGAGGGCTTAGCCGTAACAAAACCTATAGTCTATGCACAAGGAGGTCTGGCACTCCTTAGCAACAACCAAAGAAGTTTCAGGCACGGTATAAAACTGCTAAAAAGCAAACTTATAAAAAGAGTAGCCATAGCCAATCCAAAAACAGCCCCATACGGTAAAGCTACCTTTGAAGCTTTAAAAAATGCTGCCATATTAGATGAGATAAAACCAAAGATCATCTACGGAGAATCTATCTCCCAAACAGTATCATACACTATGATGGCAGCAGATGTCGGTATAATAGCCAAGTCCTCACTCTATAGTAAAAAGATGAGAAAGTTTAAACAAAAGGTACATTGGATAGAGGTTGACAGTAAGCTCTATACACCTATAAACCAGGGGATGGTTATAATAAAAACAGCCAAAGAGAATGAAGAGATAAAAGCTTTTTATGATTTTATAAAAAGCGATAAAGCCAAAAAGATACTAAAAGATTTTGGATATATAGTACCATGAGCAGTTTAAGGGTAAAAGTGATAGAGATAAAAAGATGTGATACTCTTCATATAGTAAAATTTCAGTTTAACAGAGCAAGCTTATCTATGATGAGTTTGGAGCTTCCAAGCGACGTAAAAATAAACACAAAAGTAAAGCTTTCTATAAAACCAACCCATATAGCCCTAGGAAAAAATATATCAGGAGACCTAAGCTTCAGCAACCAGCTTGATGCAGTTATATCAGATATAACAAACGGTGAATTTTTAAACAGTATATCTTTAAAACTAGATGATAAAAACACGATAGAATCAATAATCACAAAAGAGTCTGCTTTAAGACTACAGTTAAAAAAAGGGGATAGAGTAACAGCACTTATCAAAGCAAGTGATATATCTATAGGGCAGGTGTATGATGCTTGAAACATTAAGTCAAATAGAGTTTGAGCCTTTTATATTATCATTTAAACTAGCAGGGATCACCACACTTATACTTTTTATTTTAAGTGTTCCACTAGCTTGGTATCTTTCACAAACAAGATCAAAGATAAAGCCGGTACTTGAAGCTATAACGGCACTACCTATAGTTCTGCCCCCTTCAGTTCTTGGGTTTTATATACTTGTAGCATTGTCACAAAACTCACCTTTGGGACAATTCTTTCAAGATAGCTTTGGGGTAAGCTTGGTGTTTAATTTTACAGCTTTAGTGATAGCCAGCTGTTTTTACTCTCTCCCTTTTATGGTTCAACCTTTACAAAGCGGTTTTGAGTCTTTAAATAAAAATATGCTGGAAGCTTCATATATAAGCGGTAAAAGTAAAACACAAACCATACTAAAAGTAGCACTGCCAAATATAAAACCGGCTCTGTTAACTGCTATTATCGTAACTTTCGCTCATACTGTCGGAGAGTTTGGAGTAGTTTTAATGGTAGGTGGATCTATCCCCGGGGAAACAAAAGTAGCTTCCGTAGCCATATATGAGATGGTGGAAGTTATGGACTACGGTATGGCACATATCTATAGCGGTATTATGGTGGCTATTAGTTTTGTTGTGCTGCTTAGCGTGTATATAGTAAACGGAAGACTAAATAAAAAGTTTGGTGTATGATACGGCTTGTTTTATATTTTTTGATTTTTGTTGCGCTTGTATATTTTCTTGTATGGTTAAAAAGCAGATTTGATAGATTGAAACCTGAAGTTAAAAAACAGATACTTTATTTTGGACTTTATAAGCTAATAGCCCTTTTAAAAACAAAGTGGTATTTTATATTGAGTTTTGTTTGGCAGATAGTAAAAAGATTGCTAAGGAGATAATTTAATTTATTATAACCACTGACTAAGAGGTTTTGGTCTACCTGTAAAGTATCCTTGAGAATAAGTGATCCCCATACTTTTTAGTGTATCTAGGTCCTCTTGGGTTTCTACATATTCTGCAATTGTCTCTTGACCTTTTAGAGTCGCTATCTCTTGTATATATTTTATAACAGCCTTATCTATTGGATCACTGTGCATATCTTTTACAAAACTACCATCTATCTTTACCACATCAAAAGGTAAGCTTTTTAAGTACTCGAAGGATGCCATCCCTGTACCAAAGTCATCTAGTGCAAGTCCGATTCCTACACTTTTTATCCATGATATAAACTCATTTGCTTTATTAAAATTACCAACTGCCGATGTCTCCGTAACTTCAAGTTCTAGTCTTTCCCAAGGGAAATCAAATGTTTCAACTGCAAGTTTTAGTTTGTTTTGAAAGTCCTGATTGTTTAAAGATGATCCCGAGAGGTTAATATGTGCAGAGTGTAGTTTTTTTATATGTTCAGGTGATTTAGTTACACTCTCCAGATAACTCCACAGAACATAGATATCTATCTCCGACATAAGCTGATACCTATTTGCTGTGGGAAGGAAGTCATCCGGTGAAATAAAATTATTATCTTTGTCCCACATTCTTAATAGAATCTCGTAGCTTATTTTTGAAGTTTCATATTGTAGAGGAACTATGGCTTGTGCAAAAAGTTCAAATCTTGAGTTCCCTTTTTTTAGAGCTTCTTTGATATATGTTGCCGTTATAGTTTCTGTGTCAAATCGTTTAGATATCTCATCATTTTCTTGTAAAATATATGACTTGTTTCTCCCTTTTGACTTTGCCGTATATATTGAATAGTGAGTTCTTTTTATAAGTTCTTCCAAGGTGTATTCAAAAGGTTTAAAAAATACCATACCGATACTTGCTGAAACTCCAAAAGCTTCACCCTCCCAAACAAATCTAAAGTCGCTTAACTTTTGAAGACTTTTATCTAAAATTGAAGTTGCATCTTCTATTGAGGTGTCTTTTAAAAGAACTATAAATTCATCACCGTCTATTCTGGCAAAGATAGAGTTTTTAGGAAGAGTTTGTTCATAATCGGAAGTTAGCATTTTTAAAAGCTCGTCGCCTGCTTGTAGTCCCGCTTTATCATTGATAAGTTTAAATTGATCTATATCTATTGAAAGAATTGCATATTGTTTTTTTGATTCATCTTTTAAGATCTCTTGAATGTGGTTTTCTATGTAAAATCTATTTTTAAGACCGGTTAACTGGTCATGTTCTGCTTGAAATACAAGTTTTTGGCTTGAGATAAAGATCTGTTTCATCGCATTGTTAAAGCCATCAAAAAGATCTTTTATCTCATTTTTTGCACTGGTTTCTATTTTCTTGACCTCAAACTGTGTAGGTTTTGTAGTTTTAAATGCCTCTATTAATTTAGAAAAAGGCTCGGTGTAGTTTTTACTTATAAAGATACTGATAATAAATCCCAATATGAGAGCAAATGGAAATATCGATAGTATAGTATTGGTAAGTTTGTCATGTTTTTTATTATATTGTTCAAGATCTATATCAATTAACGTATAACCGAATATAAAGTTATCCACTTCAAGGTTTTGTTTAATATACAAGCTATGGTCGGTAAATATCATATCTTTTTTTACAATTTGATCTTCTATATAACTAATACTTTCAATTGTACCGTATTTATAAATTGCTTGATTGTTTTGGTCATATAGAATAACACCGTTTATTTTTTTAAAAGCTGATAACCTAAAAGATATATCTGATAAAAGATCAATATTGGAATTCAGCGTCACTTGCAATAAATCATTATGCAAAGACTTAGATATATTCTTTGCATCTTGTAAAGCATTATCTTGACTTTCTGTTTTTTGCAGATTTACAACAGCATAAAGTGTCGCAAGTTCTACAACAGACACAAGAAGTGTCATAAATATAATAAGCTGAGCCTTTATGCTAAAACGGTTCCACATAGTTATTTTTTAGATGGATTTTCCACAGGAAGGTTAAAGTCATTTCCCCACTCCTGCCATGAAGAATCATATGCAGATACATTATATCCAAGCTCTCTTAGTGCAAAGTAATTTGCTGCAGACCTTTTACCGTGAGTACAATATGTGATTACTTTACTATTTTTATCTATATTTTTATATAGCTCTTTAAACTCACTGAGCGTTTTTAACTTAAAACCCGTATGGTCTTTTTTTATATTTTTAGTGGCAGGAATATTTAGTGCAGACGGGATATGCCCATATCTTTTGGCTTTTGATTTTAGACCCTGATAAAATGGTTCATTTCTTGCATCTATAATAAGTTGATTAGGGTTTTTTATAGCTATAAGAGTCGTAAACTTTGTAGCTAGTTTTTTATTATCTATTGTTACTATATATTCACTTGGTATGATATTAGGGACTTTGGCAGATAGATATTTTTTGTTTTTATCCTTTTTATACCATAGGTCAAAGTCAATATTTAATAGTTTTACATTTTTAAAACCATAAACTTCTAAGGTCCAAAACATTCTTGAAGAATTTAAAAAACCACCTTTATCATATATAAGGATATTGGAATCAATATCCAATCCTACAGCTCTTAATTGTTTTTGCATCCTTATAGGATTTGTTACTTTACCGTTCTCTTTTTTATGTTCGTATGTTTTTAGTACGGGAAAATTAATAGCACCCTTTATGTGCCCTTTATCATAATCTGCTTTTTCCCTTACGTCAATAACAGTGTAATTGGAACTATTTTGAAGATATTCAGCTAATTCTACCCTTAACGACTGAGCATATAATACATTTTGAAAAAATAGCACAAGACTCGCCATATACATTAAAGTTTTCATAATAACCCCCTATTTTGTTTAATTATATATTATTTTACCTAAAGCTTATATTTTACTTTTAAATTAATATGAGTAAACCATTATGTTATAATTAAAGCTATAATAAAATTAGGTGTAATAATGAAAAAAGAAAATCTACTTATAATTATCTCAACTGATAATGTTGATAGCATACTAAAGTTTCCCCTGCTTTACGGTGGAGTATCGATTTCAAGAGGATATTGGAAAAGAGTTCATGTGATGTTTTGGGGTGCTTCTATACAAGTTGCACAATCAAATGAAAAGGTAAGAGATAAGGTACAGAATATGCAAAAGGAGGGTGTGGAGTTTAGCTCCTGTATCGTATGTGCACAGGAATACGATGCGATTAGTGAGCTTGAAACCATAGGGATAGAGTGTAACCACACCGGGGAGCTATTAAATGAGGCTTTACAAAATGATAGGATATGGTCAACATTGACAGTTTAAAATGATAAAAATAGAGATAGATAAAAAACTTCACGGCTCAAGCGGTGAGATGGACTTAAATGTCAATCTTGAGATAAATCAAGGTGACTTTATAGCACTTGCAGGACAAAGCGGAAGCGGTAAGACTACACTTTTACGGATACTTGCAGGACTGGAAGAGGCACACGGGGTTATAAAAGTCGGTGATGAGATTTGGCTTGATGAGAAGGTGAATCTAAAGTCACAAAAAAGGAAAATAGGGTTTGTTTTTCAGGACTATGCACTGTTTCCAAATATGAGCGTGGAGGAGAATCTTCTTTTTGTACAAAAAGATAAAGAGCTGACTTCCCATCTATTGGATATAACAGGTCTTGCTAAGCTTAAAAACAGACTTCCAAATACTCTAAGCGGTGGACAAAAACAGCGTGTGAGTCTTTGCAGAGCTTTGATGAACCGTCCCAAGCTTTTACTCCTCGATGAACCTTTGTCAGCTTTAGACCCGGCTATGAGAACAAAACTCCAAAATGAGATATTAACACTTCATAAAGAGTTTGGTACAACAACTATTATGGTAAGTCACGATCCAAGTGAGATATACAGGCTTAGTTCCCGTGTGGTAGTTTTAGACCATGGAAATATAATCAATGACGGAACCCCTAAAGATGTGTTACTCAAAACAAGCGGTTCAGCAAAGTTCTCTTTTGAGGGTGAGCTTTTGGATGTTATAAAGGTTGATGTTATAAATATAGCTATTGTGTCTATTGGTCAACAACTTGTTGAAGTTGTAGTAAGTAATGAAGAGATCAAAAGCTTAAAAATAGGAGATATGGTAAATATAAGCACCAAAGCTTTTAACCCAATGATAAAGTAACCTTTTCACGATTGCTCCACAATTAGTATCTATAATTCCTTTACATAAAGAAAAGGAGTACTTATGAAAAAGGTTTCTATCTTGGCAGCTGCACTTTTTGCAACTGTAACTTACGCAGAGGTTCATATAAATTATAACAATACTTACGAAGATATGACAAAAGGTTTTAAAAAGTATAGAGTGGTAGAAAGCACACCTATTACAAAAAAAGTAACCAAAAGGGTAAGGGTAGGTGATGAGATAACAAAAGTTCCCTGCGGCAGATCTGTAGATACAAACTCTATAGGACTAGATACTATTGTCGGTATAACAGCAGGTATAGCATTAGGCAACAGGTTCAAGAACAACAGGGATATGGCAAAAGTTGTAGGTGGGCTTGGCGGGGCTTATATGGCAAACCAAATGAGAAATGAATATAACCAAGGTTGTTACGAACAAAGAACTGTTCAGGAGCCTCACCCAAGATATAAGCGAATAACAGAAGATATAATCATAGGATACAACAATTGCGTAACTGTTGACGGTAAAAAAATATGCAAAAAAACAAAAAGAGCAAGAAGATTTCTAAAGGTCAAAAAAACATATACGATATATTAGAGATTAAGAGCTAAAACTGCAGAAATCTTTAGTGTTTAGAGGTGCCCTTTAGATTGCTTAATTTTTTAAACCTGAAAAAACTTTGCCGATATTTTCAATATCCAACTCCATCTCTTTTAACTCTTTTGACATGTCAGGAACTTGAATTTTTGACATATCAGGGACACTAAGGGTATTTAGAGATTTTACTTTTAAAAACATATCTTTTTTTACAAGTTTACTGTCAACACAATAATCAAGGTATAGATTGTATTGGTCCTTAAAAATAAGTATATTGTTCTCTTGCTGCTTGGTCACAACTCTTTCTTTCATAAGAAATAAAAAGGAGTCCAGAAGTAGTGTCTCAACTTTTATATTTTCTATATGTTTTTCTTCACTAGCACCTATATTGTAAGCAAATTTATAAAAAGTGATCGTTTTTATATCAAGTGGTTTTTTTTTCTTAAAAAGTTTTTTTAACATTTTTGTACTCTACATTTTTTTATATTATGTATTATACAGTTTTAATATTGCTATATAGTTTATTGTGATAGATATACACAAATGCTTTTAACCAAACTATAAAGTAACTTTTATTTTTAAGATGGTGTTAAGTCCATATAATATAATATTTAAAATATAATTTAATGTTAAAGCCAAACCTATCGTGAGGTAGGGACGGAAAGCCACGGGTCTTTAAGAATAAAGATAGCCGAGTTGTCAGAGTAATACTTACATATATACTTTCTTCTTGTCTATTTCTTTTTAACATAAAAAAAATAGAATGAACAAATCAATTAAATTTATATCAATAACAACAGTTTTAGTATTTATTACTTTTATCTCAATACAGGCAAACGATAAAATATCAACAAAAAAAACAGTTTCATCTGGATCTGCAGCTTTTAAGGACTATTTTAACAGTAGTAAAAAACAAGATACTTTAAGTGACAATTACTGGACAAGCGGTAAGTTTAATATGAGCGGGATGTAGTAAAGTTATATAAAAAGTGGTACCGCTAGCCGGACTTGAACCGGCAAGACCAAGGTCACCGGATTTTGAATC
>JAYEMD010000072.1:0-3763 GCA_034717895.1 Campylobacterota bacterium
CTTTTTGGAGATATATATCTGCTATTTTTTCCAAACTAACAGAAAGGTCTCTTTTTGCTTCTATGCTATCCGGTCTTTTTTCTAAAATAGATTCTCTTAACTTTAGCCCCTCTTGATAATTCTCTAAAGCTTTTGTTATTTCACCTTTTTGGAGATATATATCTGCTATTTTATTCAAACTAACAGAAAGGTCTCTTTTTGCTTCTATGCTATCCGGTCTTTTTTCTAAAATAGATTCTGCTAATTTTAGCCCCTCTTGATAATTCTCTAAAGCTTTTGTTATTTCACCTTTTTGAAGATATATATCTGCTATTTTTTCCAAACTAACAGAAAGGTCTCTTTTTGCTTCTACACTATCCGGTCTTTTTTCTAAAATAGATTCTGATAACTTTAAAGCTTGTTTATAGTAGCTAAAAGCATCCTGTAAAGAATCATGCTTACTGTAAAAATCTCCAATCTCTGTACACTTTGCCATAAGCAGCCATCTTGAAGTATCATTTTTTAAAGTTTTTAATCTTTTATACTCATTTAAGAGTAAACTTAACTGCCCTTTATGTAAAACTTTTTCATCTTTTAAAGATGACTTTTTATCCTCTTTTTTAGTTTCCAAAATTATATCTATAGATACTACACAACTTCGTATAGACCAAAAGTCAGGAGCTGATACCATAAATACTTTTTGGATCTGTTTTGGAAATATCAACAAAACAGGGATCTTATAGTTCATTAAACTATTTCTTAGTTGATTTAGTTTTGAAAATATCTGTTCTGTTTCATAAGCTTTATTTGACTCTAAAAAACTAAGGTCTAATATGATCATATCTTTTTTATCTATACTGATATTTTTGATAAAAACATCCAGCTCAACATATAAACTATCTAGTTCTATGACTCTTTTTTTAAAAATATCTATAAAGTTTTTTTTATTACCCAAAGACTCAAGCTTCTTATCTATAAAATATAATAGTTGATCAACTACCGTTTTATTACTACACAATATAATGTTAAAAATACTCTCATCACTAAAATCTATAGAATCTATCAATAACTCCAACTCATCATTAGATTCTAAACTTTCTAGTATAAAACTATTTTGTTTACTATTATCTATATCTAACATATATCTTATTTTGTAAACTCTTCAAGAGCAGGATGTAGATCAAACCAAAGATCACTGTTTCTATATCTCAGTATCAAATGATTTGTTAAAAGCTGATCTTTTATAGATATATCACTTATATGGCTTATCTCTTTTTTTTCATGAACTTCTTTTAACTCTTTTACAATATCACTGTTTACAAGCTCTTTAAAAGAGTTTTTTTCATTTTGGATAAGTTTGTCTACTATCTCACTTTTAACCGGATAATTTTTTTGAATTATTGCCATCCTTAATATTTCAAGAAGTTCTCTTACATATCCACCACTAAATTTAATGATCTTATCAACTTGATTTTTATAATCATCTCCAAAAATCTCTTTTTGATTATCTTCACTTACTCTTGAAGATACAAGCATTCTAAGTGCTTCTAAACCTTTTTCGTAAGGATCACCATTTTTATCTTTTACTTTAATTGCAGGTAAAAAATCTATATGATTTAGTCTTACCCTTTCACTTAAATATGTAGGTACTGTATATATTATATCCAAAGGCATAGATAGATTATCTCTATTTGAAAATATCACTTCAGAAGCTTTTATAACCTCATCATAGTTACTTGTGATACCTTTGTTTTTTTCCAAAGAATCAAGTATTATCAAAATACCGGTTTTACCTTTATTTTTTACTTTCTCATTAAGTTTTGCAAGGTCTTGTTTTATATCTTTTTGGTACTTTGAAAAGTTGTCTTCTATATGCTGTCTTACTTGTTGTCTAAGAGTTGGAGTACCTTTCATCTCTAAAACAACATCTTGAATATTTACTTCACTTATGTTAACTTCACTTTTCATAAAGTTTTTTAATCGTTCAAAATACCCCTCATCTGTAAATACTGCACCTATATCATCAAGTTTATTTACCTCTATCACTGTACTATAGATAATAGAGTTATAAATATCAGAGATACCAACTTCACTGTTCATATCTATATAATCATCACTGTTAATATATACTACAAGATAGTTTTCATCCTCTGCCATTTTTTGAACTCTCTTAAGTTCAGTAGTTTTACCAGAACCTGAATAACCAGTAAAAAGCTGAAAAGTATCACCCTCTCCAAAGTCAATATGATCAAATAGTTTTTCTGCCCAGTTAAAACCCCTTAGTAATGTATGGTCATCATAGAACTCATCAATATTTATATTTACATCTATCGGGTAAGATATTCTATAGGGGTCACATAAATTGTATAGTTCTTTTTTAAGTTGTTTTTCCATTTTACTATCCTAATAAATTTTCTATTGTTTCTTCTATTGTTTTATATTTAAATTCAAAGCCTGCTTCTTGCAGTCTTTTTGGATTGGCTATCTGACCGTCTGTCAATATCTTTGCCCCTTCACTGAATATAACTCTTAATACAAACTCAGGTAAAGGTAAAAATGTAGGTCTGTTAAGAGTTTTACCCAATACTTTAGTCAACCCTTTGTTTGTTGTAGATACGGGAGCTGCAAGATTATACACACCTTTTAACTCTTTGTTCTCCACAGCAAATTTAAATGCCCTTTTCAGATCTTCAAAATGTACAAAGGGGAACGGCTGAGAACCGTCACCTATGGTACCTGCAATTCCTAGTTTAAACGCTGGAAGCATTTTACTTAATGCTCCGCCGTTTTCACCCATAACCACACCAAATCTGAATATAACAGTTCTTATATTAAACTCTTCAGCTTTATGGGCAGCTTTTTCCCAATGCTGGCAGATATTTGATAAAAAGTCATTTGCATACTCATAGTTATCTTCATCATTCTCTATGTGAGGTGTATATATCCCCACAGCAGATGTGGATATAAAAAGCTTCGGTTTAACTTCCAGTTTTCCAAAAGCTTCCACCAAAGCATTTGTAGTATCTATTCGGCTGTGATAAAGAGTTTTTTTATACTCATCTGTCCACCTTGCAACGATATTTGCCCCTGCAAGATTTACAACTATCTCACACCCTTGTATTTTTTCTGACAAAGCAGAACTATCACTATAGTCGCTTCTCTTTAAAGAAACTATCTCGTATCCCAAAGAGCTAAACAGATCTTTTAGATGCCCCGCAACAAAACCGCTTGCACCTGCTATAGCTATCTTTTTCATAATCTTTTCCTTTAAAATCATAATAAACTACAGGGGGTAAGTTATAAGCCTCTAGTAATGAATCAAAAAATTCACCATCAGATTTCCCCTCATAAGCTATTATTACCATCCTCTTACCTCATTACCAATTTCAATATATCTTAAAAATCGCTCTGAGTTCATAACTATTGAGTCTAGTTTGTTCTCTTTATTTCTTCCAAGTTCTATAAAGCTTATATCTTCATCTTCAAGTTTTTTAGAAACTCTTGCATAAGACTCTATACACTCTTTTGAATGTGTAGTAGCAAATACCTGTACCTTTTGTTCTTTTGAAATCCTTAGGATTATTTCCCATAGTCTATCAAGTTGAGTATAGTGTATACCATTGTCTATCTCATCTATAAATAAATATCCATTTTCACAAGCGTATAGCGAGCATATAATAGAGATATAGTGTTTTAATCCATCTCCAAATTCATTTATATCTTGATATTCATCTCTATCAATAACTTTACATTCTGGTTTTTCACCACCCATAATTTTAAATTT
>JAYEMD010000073.1:0-48017 GCA_034717895.1 Campylobacterota bacterium
TCATAGATTTTAAAAGCAGGGAGTTTGTTGTTGAGCTTATTGCAGCTAAAGGCTGTCTCCACTGATGTGCTATCATACTTAGCATCTCACCCATTTGTGCTAGTCTGCTTTGATGCATAAGGTATTTTTGTTTCTCGTTGTTCTTTTTGACCTCTTCATATATTTTCTTTTGAAGTGTAGAGTTGAAGTCCCTAAGCTGTTTATTTTTATTTTCTATTAGCTGTATAAAGATATTAAAGTAGTGATCTAATAGTTGAACTTCATCCATTGATGAATTTTCTTTCTTTACAATATTGTGATCAAGTTTATAAGATTTTTCTTTTAGTTCTACGGTTAAAACTCTTAGGGGGTTTAGTATACGTTTAACTATTAAGTATAATACTATAGTTAGGATTATTACTATCAAAATAAGTTTAAATATATTTTCTTGTAATATTTGATTGAGCTCTTTATAATGTCTATGTTTTGCCGTAATAAGAGATACCCTTATATTTAAATTGTCTTTTTTGTAGTCTACGGAAGATATTATGAAAGGGTTTGTTTTCTCTTTTGTTTCAAAAATATTATCGTGTGACTTTAAAAAATTATTAATATTGATTTTTTTTGCTTTCGTACTCTTATATATAAAATTATTATTGTTAAGATCAAGAATAGAGATAGCATCAAACTCAAGTAGTTTTGAACTAAGTTGATCTTGCAGCCTTTTTAAAGAGCTTCTTAAAATAATCGTTGCCAATGATTTATTTGTATTTACATCTCTTACGTTTGCATACATATCAATCATTAATTCATTGTTTTTATTATAATAAAAGCCAGTGACCAGCATACCTTTATTGATAATATCATCTTTTTTTAACATAATAGAGTTAATATTGTTTTTATCAGTGTATGTTGATTCTTTTGAAATTATTGTATAGTTATCTGGATTATTATATGGGATTAGTACGATCTCTTTTGCAAAAGGGATACTTTTTAAGAAAAATGAGATTTTATTACTTTTTGTCTTGTTGTCATTTATAATATCATTATTAAACATAGACATTAATGATAAGTTCATTTTTAAACTGTTAATTTCATAATCTATCTCTTTATATATTTTGTTTGTTTCTCTTAGGATTTTTTTATTTGCTGATTGTTTAATATTGGTTTCTAGTTGAGAGTGAATGTCATAAAATACATACAATATAAATATAGCTACGATTGATGCAATTGGTAAACTTACTTTAATGGGGAAGTTCAATCAACAACCTTTCTTTTGAAAATTTATATATTATTGTAGTACAATTATATTTTATAAAATATAAAAGGGTCTAAAAATGGTAAAAAAATTATTAAGTTTCTCCGTATTTATTATTATATTGGTATCTATATATAATCTAGCAGGTAAAAGTAAAGATACAGAGTTAAAGAAAATTGCTTTTATAACACTTTCTGAAGTTGACTATGAAACTTTCAGGGGATTTAAAAAAGGTATGGAAACTTTAGGGTGGGTTGAAAATAAAACTGTAAAATATATCATACCAGATGCAGCTAAGACTATATCAAATCTTGATTCAATTGTAGCTAAAGCCTTAAAAGAAAAACCTGATCTTATCTTTGTGTCAAGTACACCTGCAACTCAAGCTGTTAAAAAAGCAGTAGGTGATTCTACTATACCTGTAGTATTTTGTCCTGTAAATGATCCTTTATCTGCCGGTATATTAAAAAATACAATCTCTCCAGAAGCACTTATTACGGGAATAAGACCGCCTGCAAGTGATAAAAAAAGATTTGAATGGCTTATGAGAATATCTCCAAATACAAAGAATATTCTTATTCCATATACTCCAAAAGACGACTCATCTAAAGCTTCCAGGGCTGATCTATTAAAAGCTTCTGCAAATCACAGTGTAACGCTTTTAGAAAAACCATTAAATAAAGAGGTTAAGATTGATGAGTATTTAAGTGATATTCCTAATAATATAGATGCTATATTTTTACCTAGGGACTCTAATATAGAAGTGAAAGTTGAAAAGTTTAGTAAATATGCTATTGAACATAAAATACCACTTTGTGTTCCAAGCTATCAGCAGGTTCAAAAAGGGGCTTTATTTGCTTATGGATTTATACACTACGAACTTGGTTATGAAGCTTCAGAATATGCAAATAAAATTCTAAAAGGTGTGAGTCCAAGTGATCTACCTGTTAAGTTTGGTGATTCTCATCTTGTTTTAAATAAAACTACAGCCCAAAAAATTGGTATAAAGTTTAATTCAGATAGTACTTCAAGTGCAAAAGTAATACTTGAAAAATAGTATAAATAAGGTATTTTAAGTTTGAAAGTTTTGTATTATATAAACCAAAAAAGGGAAGGGAAAATATCCCTTCCCTTTTTTTATATCTCTAAAAGAGCAAGCTGTTAAAAGCTTGCCCACTCATCGTCATTTGTATTTGACTCTACCGGTTTTATTTGTTGTGTAGGTTGTGAAGTGGTTCTTTGAACAGGTTTGGCTTTAGGAGCTGCTTGTGTATGGCTGTGAGTTGTTGTACTGTTAGATGCGGTTCTTGCTTTTACCTCATGTTTACCTTTAAACTCTTTCTCGTCTGCACTTTGTACTACCATCTTAGCTATCTCATCTGTTTGAACGGCTACTGAGTGTGTAGCAGATGCTATATTCGCATTCTCTTGTGTTTGTCTGTCAAGTGAGTTAATAGCATCATTTATCTGTACTATTCCGGCTTGCTGCTCTTTAGATGCAGTTTCAACTGCACTTATTAGATTGATAGTTTCTGAGATACTCTCATTTAGACCATTGTATCCCTCAATCATATCATCTGCTATTTTCTTACCGTTGTTTGCTTTTGTAGATGCATTTTCAACTAATAACTTGATCTCGTTTGCAGCTTCTGCCGATCTGGATGCCAAGTTTCTAACCTCTTGCGCAACAACTGCGAAACCTTTACCCGCTTCACCTGCCGTTGCTGCTTCAACTGCCGCATTTAGTGAAAGGATGTTTGTTTGGAATGCGATCTGGTCAATTACAGAGATAGCTTCACTTATTGAAGTAACCTCTGTATTGATATCATCCATAGCTTTAGTTGTATCATTTGCAAGTTGTTGACCAACTTCTGCTGATCTTGTAACCTCAGAGGCATGATTTGACATCTGTACAACATTGTTTGTTGTACTTGCTACATTACTTGTAACCTCTTCTAAAGCCGCTGCTGTTTCCTCAAGAGCCGCTGCTGCTTCATTTGAGTTTTTGTTTAAGGTATCAACATTTGTAAGCAGAATATTACTACTTTGATCTAGTGTAAGACCGTTTTGTTTATTATCAACCAACATACCTGTAATTGAATCACCTAATGAGTTTACGCCGTTTGCAAGTCTTAGAAGATGCTCTTTGATATTGTTTGTTTCAACTTTGTTCATATAGTTGTAGTTAGAGTATTGCTCTAATACATCTAGAACACCGTCAATGTTGTGTTCCATATTTGTACCCATTTGATTTAACAATCTTGTAAGCTCTGATAGTGCAGGGTTTGAAGAGTTTGTATTTACTCTTTGACATAGATCCCCTTGCTCAAATTCATTTAGTACTTCAATAGTATCGTCAATTACTTTTCTGTCTTCATCTATAGAGGTTTTTGTTTTTTTGATATTCTCATTAACAACTATTGACATCTTGCCTATCTCGTCACCTGAAGAGGTGTTAAGATCTTTAACATCACTTTGTTCTCTGTTTATATATCTAAAGAACCCTAAAAGACCATCTTCAAACTCTTTTAAAGGAGCAACAATACCTTTGTTGATAACTGCAACTGTTACAAGAGCTATAAGAATAAGAATAACTATAGAGATAAGTGCAATATCTCTAGCAATTGCATAAGGTGTCTGCATAAGTTCAGCTTCATCTATCTCAGACATAATACCCCAAGTAAGGTCTTGACCTATTTTAATAGGAGCATATGCAGATAATACAGGATTACCGTTGTAATCTATAATAATCTCTCCCCCTGTTTTACCGCTAAGAGCAGTTCTTGAAGCATCTGTATCAACTTTTCCTGTTGAGGGATTAGCAAATGAAGCTTTTAAACTATGCCCTTTAGGATCCAAGAAACTGTCACTTCTCATAAGCTTGTCTGAACCAACTAAATAATCTTCCTGAGATTTACCGTAACCTTTACTAAACTGCATGATTGAGTTAATTGATCCGTCACTTATTTGGAATACAAGTACAGCCTCTAAATCACCAAAGAAATATACAGGAGTTGCCAAGAACATAGCAGGAGCATCCGCACTTGGAGCATAAGGTTTCATATCTATAAATACGGGTCTTTTAAGCTCTAAAGCTTTTCTGTATGCCTCACCTAAACCACTGTTTTTTAAAGGACCTGTTTTTAGGTTTGTACCATAGTCTGATTCTTTTGCGGCACTATAATAAACATGACCGTTTTTTGCATGAATAACAAACACATCGTAGTATCCGTAATCTTTCATATAACCTTGGAAGAATTCCTCGTGTGACTTTGTAGTTCTTTTTACAAGCTCATTTTTTATAGGAAAATTACCGTTTAGATCAAACTCTACATCTTCGTATATTTCACCAAGATCACCCATAACACCTCTTATATTTGCACTTCTTGCCAATACATTTATATCACCGATTCTTTCATCAAAGAATTTTGTGACCTGGTTTGATTTTGAATCTCTGATAGATTCAAGCTTGTGTGTAGCATTTGTCATCATCTTATTTGTTACTTCTGTAACAGCAGAGATACTAACTACAACTGTTAATACAATAAGCGATGTAACAACTAAGCTGACAAGTTTAGTTTTCAATGTTGCATTTTTTAACATTTCTTTTCCTTTATTAGTAATTAATTAATTAATCTGTATATTTTATATACAGAATGATTTTTCTCATTATAAGCAAATTTTATTTACAAAAAGATTATGTGTGAATGGTATTTATAAAAATAATTTATAAAAAGCCTTAATAGAAGGGTTTTTAATAAAAATACTAAATTATTTTTATTAAAACAATATAATCTTAATTATAATTAATAATTATAAATATAGACTTGTACTACTATAACATGGTGAAAATGTATTAATAAATTACTTGCCTTAGTTTTAATTTACTTCAGCAAAACTGGACAAATCTTTAGATATAATCGCAAAAAACAATAGATATAAGGTAATAAAATGCTAGTAGCACCGTCAATTTTAAGCGCAGATTTTGGAAAATTAAACGAAGAGATAACAGCAATTTGTGAAGGGGGGTGTGATCTTATACATGTTGATGTTATGGATGGTCACTTTGTACCAAACCTTACAATAGGACCTGTTGTGGTAAGTTCAGTTGCAAAAATAGCAACAAAACCTTTAGATATACATCTTATGGTAAAGAACAATACTTTTTTTGTAGAGTTGTTTGCACCTTTGAAACCTAAGTATATCTCTTTTCATATAGAGGAGGAGAAACATCCTCACAGACTTATACAGAAAATAAGAAGCTATGGGATAAAACCGGCAATTGTTCTTAACCCCCACAGCAGACCGGAAGATATAGAGTATCTGATAGAAGAGGTTGATATGGTACTTCTAATGTCTGTAAATCCGGGATTTGGCGGTCAGAAGTTTATCCCTAATGTTATAAAAAAAGCAAAAGCATTAAAAGAGCTTATTGTTAAGCACGATACCGAATGTTTAATAGAGGTTGACGGTGGGGTAAATAATAAAAACATACAAGAGCTAAAAGATGCGGGAGTTGATGTTGTTGTGGCAGGAAGCTATGTATACGGTGCTGATAACTACGGTGAAGCTATAAAAAGCTTAAAGGTATAAAAACAAATGAGAGTAAAGATCTGCGGTATAACAAATATAAAAGATGCACTTGATGCTATTGGTGCGGGTGCAGATGCTTTAGGATTTGTATTTTATCCTAAGAGTCCCCGTTATATAGAGCCTGAACAGGCAAAAAAGATCATAGCACAACTGCCACCTTTTGTACAAACCGTGGGTTTATTTGTAAATGAAACAGCTTATAGTGTTAATATGATTGCAAAGATTACAAAGATAGATTTAGCTCAGATTCACTTTGATGCAGATGAAAGTTTTTACAAGCAGCTGGATCTAAAATATCTAAAAGTCGTAAGAGCACAATCAAAAGAGGATATACAAAAAGATCAAGACCAATATAGATTAGTTGATGCTTTTGTAGAGAGTTACGGGGGCGAGGGTAAGAGATTAAATTTAGATTGGTTTGATAATATAGATTGCTCTCGTATAATACTTGCAGGTGGTTTAACTACACAAAATGTAGAAGAGTTAAAGGGGTATAATTTTTATTCAGTTGATCTTAGCAGTGGTGTAGAACTAAAAAAGGGTATTAAAGATAAACAAAAAATGATAGAGTTCGTAAATAAAGTAAATGAAATATCAAAATAAACTTATCAATAAACTATTAAAAGGCTCTTTAACACTTAAACAGTTTGATGAAATACTTCTAAACGGGGATACTTTTTTTGAAAGTGTTGAATTGGAGAGAGAACTACTTATCTCTAACGGTATGCCTTTGTATTTTGATGAAGAAAAAGTGAGCCTTAAAACACTCAATACAAAAATAGAAGATCAGTCATTTTGTATAGTTGATATTGAAACAACAGCAGGGAAAGTGACTAGCGGACAGATTATAGAGATAGGCGCAGTGAAGATTAAAAACGGTCAGATAATAGAAAAGTACGAGTCACTTGTTAGTGCCTATGATATACCGAGTAAGGTTCAAGATATTACAGGTATAACACCTGGGATGTTAATAGGTGCTCCAAATATACAAACCGTCCTTGAGGAGTTTAAAATATTTTTAGAGGATGATATCTTTGTGGCACATGCAATATCTTTTGACTATAAATTTATAAGTGACAGTTTGGAAAAATATAACCTGGGAACTCTTCTAAACAGGAATTTATGTACTATAGATCTTTCAAGAAAACTTATTGAGGCTGAAAGATACGGACTTCAGTATCTAAAAGAGCAGTTAAATATTGACCTGGAGGGGCACCATAGAGCTTATAGTGATGCTTTAAGCACAGCCAAGATATTTTTAGAGTGTTTAAAAAGAGTTCCTGATGATGTAGTTACCTCTGAAGATCTTATCAGATTTAGTAAATCAAATAATAAAAACAGATCAAAGAGGAACTAAACACATTCAACTTTAAAATATCTCTTTAATATAAAAGGGGGTATCACTGTTGTTGCAATGATAACAAATACAAGCATTGCATAGATATCATTTGGAAGTACACCGTTTACTCTTCCCATCTCTGCAAAAATCAATCCAACTTCACCTCTTGGTATCATAGATACACCGATTATTGCGTTGTTTCTTAGTGCTTTTTGATATATGAAAAATGCTCCCGCAAACTTTGAGATAAATGCAATAAGCGTAAAAGTGATACTTATTGTCCAAAAGTGGTATGATGTAAAGTCTATAACAGTAAGATCCATAGATAAACCAACCATAACAAAGAATATAGGTGTAAAGATCTGTATAATCGGTGTCATACTTGTTTGCACCTCTTTTAAGAGGGGTTCATTAGTTTGAAGCATTGCACCAAAGGGTAAAAAGAATCTTCTCGATAATGCAATACCTGCAGCAAATGATCCTAAAATAGCCGGTGCACCCACAAGATGAGAGAGATATGCAAAAAACAGTATCATAGAGATGATAATTGTGGGCATATATCCTGGAACCAAAGTTCTGTTATGATATTTATGTATAAAAGATGATATGATTTTGGCAAATATCGGTGCTAATATTAAAAATAAAAATACCATTGAGGCAACAGATATAGTGTGATTAAAATTGACCTCTTGTGCTATTGAAAAGTCATATATAAATACAAGAAGTATGATACCTATAATATCATCTATAACAGCAGCTCCAATTACTATTTGAGCAATATTGCTTTTTTCCATATCTATATCTTTTAAAACTCTTAAAGTTATACCTATACTTGTAGCGGTAAGTGTACCACCTATAAATAATGATATATTAAAAGATAGTTCAAATATATAATAAGCAGCTGCAAAACCTATACCAAAGGGTAATATTACACCCAGTATTGCAACGACCATTGATTTTTTACCGGAATTTTTAAGTCTTGTAAAGTCGGTTTCCAAGCCAACTTCAAAAAGTAAAAGTATAATACCTATCTCAGCTAATATCTTTAATACTTCATTTGGTTCAACTATCCCTAAAACCGATGAACCAAGTAATATACCTGCCGATAATTCACCTAAAACAGAAGGTATCCCCCAACGTGCAAAAAGCTCACCTAAGAACCTTGCAAGTATAAGAATTAAAAAAAGATTTAGAAAGAAATGTTCTATATTCACTATTAACCTCCTGCTCTTTTTATTATAGCAAATATATGATACAATAGTTTAATTATTTTTAATTTAAAGGAGTTTTTATGTCAAAAGTTTTAGTACCGTTGGCAATCGGATTTGAGGAGATAGAGGCTGTTAGTATTATAGATGTTCTAAGACGTGCAGGTATTGAGGTGATTGTTGCAGCCGTAAGCCTTGAAATAACAGTGCAGGGTGCAAACGGTATAATAATAAAAGCCGATAAGTACTTAAATGAAGTAGATGAAGAGTCACTTGATATGATAATTCTGCCGGGAGGCTGGGGCGGTACTGATATATTGGCAGTTGATAAAACTGTTCAGAATATTATTAAAAAGATGAATAAGAAGAATAAGCTAATAGGAGCTATTTGTGCAGCACCTTTTGCCTTAGATAAAGCAGGTGTCTTACCGAAAGAATTTACCTGCTACCCTTCAGTTGAGGAGAAAATTAATAATAAGGGTTATATAGAAGGTAAAAGTGTAGTTGAATATGGAAATATTATCACCTCAAGAGGTCCCGGTACCTCTATATGTTTTGGATTGCAAATAGTTAAAAAACTAAAAGGTGAAGAGATCTACTCACAGCTAAAAGAGGGGCTTTTGTCCAAGTTCTGTGAGTAGTATTGTTATCTCATATAAAGATTGGTTTGATGAACATGCACAAAAACACAAGAAGATAATTGACAAATTATCTTCTTTTAGTGATGATGAGATTATTGATTATTTTGATTTTGATAATATGAAGCAAAAAGAGAAAGATTTTTGTATTATGTATAAAAAGAATCAAAAGTGTCATGATATGAAAGAGCTTAACTGTTATTTGTGTGCTTGTCCTAATTTTAGAGTAGGGGAGTTTAAAAGTTTTTGTGCTATTGATTCAAAAGATGGCTCAACTATTGAGTCTAAAGGGTATATTCATCAAAATTGTTCAAATTGTACTATCCCCCATACTAAAGATTATGTAAAGAGATATTTTAACAGGGACTGGAAAAAGATATTCTGTAAAACCTTTATATTAGATTAGAGTTATATGTTACTTGAAAAATAATATCATGATATTTTTTTATTTTCACTAAACTATTAATCTATTAGGTGATAATTTCACCTAAACAGGAGGAGAAAATGAAAATAGAAATAAAAAATAATAAAATATACTGTAATTACTTTGGAAAAGCTTATGCTAATATTACTAATAACAGGTTTTATGCAACAATAGAGATAATAAAAGTAGATCCACAATTTAGAGGTAAGAAAATTGCAACTGCATTGTTATCGAGTATAATAAAATATATACGTCAAAATATAAAAAATATAAAAATGATCGTACTTTCCCCTTTACCTTTGGATAGTAACGGATTAAAGATTGAACAGTTGGTTAATTTTTATAAAAGGTACAATTTCTCCCCTATAAATAATCCTCCAATTCATAGCCCTTATATGATGAGTCTAAAACTTATTTAGAGTATTTGCCGTTAATTAATAAAGAGAATTTATCTATTAATCAGCCGTTTTTATTCGGCTGATTTTTTTGTAGTTTTCTTAGCTGCGGTTTTTTTTGTTGTAGTTTTCTTGGCAGCTGTTTTTCTTCCGCCTTTTGCAGGCTGGTTTTTGATGATCTCTTTTACCTCATCAAGACTTAAAGCTTTTATATCCTGTTCATCAAGACCTTTTGGAAGTTTAAAGTTCTTTTTTGCCTGCTTTATATATGGACCGTATCTTCCTATAAGTATCTGTATTTTATCTTCAGGAAAATCTTTTAGAAGTGCTTTTGCTTTCTCTTCTCTTATTTGTTTTACTACCTCTAAAGCTCTTGCTAACCCCACTGTATATGGATCATCCTCTTTTAAGCTGAAGTATTCAGATTTTATTTGAATATATGGACCGAATCTTCCTATGTTTACTTTGACATTATCTCCGTTCTCATCCACTCCTAAAACTTTTGGAAGCTGTAAGAGTACTAGAGCTTCTTCTAAATTGATACTGTTTACACTAAGTGTATTTGGTATAGAAGCGATTTTTGGTTTCTCTTCATCTTCTTTAGTTCCAAGTTGTACATATGGTCCGTATTGACCAACTCTTGCCGTAATTGGTTTATCTGTTTTTGGATCATTTCCAAGCTCTCTTATATCTGAGAATTTTGCTCTTGGGGTATTTTCCTCTTTATCTTCAATATTTTTTACAAAAGGGTTGTAGAACTCTTTCATAACATCTTCCCAAGCTATTTTACCCTCTGCAATATCATCGAACTCCTCTTCAATATGTGCGGTAAATCCAAGATCAACAATATGTGGGAAGTGCTCAACCAGGAAGTCGTTTACCACTGTACCAATAAGAGTTGGTTTCATCTTCTTATCTTCTGTTTTTATCACATACTCTCTTGCTTGAATTGTTGCAATAGTAGGTGCATAAGTTGATGGTCTTCCTATCCCTTCTGTTTCAAGTTTTTTTACAAGGCTGGCTTCTGTATATCTAGCAGGAGGTTTTGTAAAGTTTTGCTCACTTGTTAGCTTGTTTTGTTCAAAAACAGTACCTTTTGCTACGGTTGGAAGTATCTTTTCCGTATTATCAAGAGCAGCTTCAGGATCATCGCTCCCTTCCGTGTAAGCTTTCATAAACCCCGGGAATACTATTCTTGTACCCTTAGCTTGGAACTCGTACTCTTTGTTTTTACCCGCAGCTATTTTATATGTAGTGTTTGCAACAACAGCTTGTGCCATTTGTGTTGCTATTGTTCTTTTCCAAATAAGGCTGTATAGTCTGAACTGTCCGGAATCCAAGTAAGGCTGAACATCACTTGGTTTTAAGTGTAGATTAACAGGTCTGATAGCTTCATGGGCTTCTTGTGCACCTTTTGCTTTACTCTTGTATTTTCGCGGGCTTTTTAAAGTATAGCTTGCACCGTATTCATTGGATATAACCTCTTTTGCCATAGATGTTGCAAACTCAGATAGATTTACACTGTCTGTTCTCATATATGTAATAAGACCACCCGTATGACCAGGCACGTTTACACCACCCTCATACAGCTGTTGTGCTACAATCATAGTCTGCTTTACACCAAAACCTGCTTTTCTACTTGCCTCTTGTTGAAGAGTTGATGTGGTAAAAGGGGGTGCCGGGTTTCTTTTAGATTCTTTCTCCTCTATAGTATCTAAAAGATATTGACCCTCTTTACAGCTGTTTTCTATAGCTCTAGCTTCAGCTTCATTTTTTACTTTTGTATTTTTCCCGTTAATCTTTGCTAACTCAGCTTTAAAAGCAGGGTCTAGAATATCAAGTTTTAGTTTCCAGAACTCTTCAGGAACAAACGCCTCTATCTCTCTTTCTTTATCAACTATTATTCTAACAGCAACAGACTGAACTCTACCTGCACTAAGACCGTATCTAACTTTTTTCCATAATAGTGGTGAAAGTTTATATCCAACCGCTCTATCTAGTATCCTTCTTGCTTGTTGTGCATCTACTAGGTGCTGATCAACATCTCTTGGGTTTTCCAAAGCTTCCATGATAGCTTTTTTTGTGATCTCATGGAAAACTATCCTTTTTATAGGATTTTTTTCTATTTTTAAAGCAGGGATCAAGTGCCAGGCTATAGCTTCTCCCTCACGGTCCTCATCGGCAGCTAGGTAGATAACAGTATCTTTTTTTACTTGTTTTTTTAGATCTGATATAACTTTTGTTTTATCTCTTGATACCATGTATTGAGGTTTGAAATTATCATCAGGGTCAAATCCCAGTTTTGACTTAGGCAGGTCTCTTACATGCCCCATTGATGCCATAACTGTATAGTCAGAACCAAGGAATTTTGATATGGTTCTTGCTTTTGCAGGTGACTCGACGATAACTAAATTTTTCATACATACCTCTTTAGGGAAGAATTTGAACCGAATACTAACATAAAAAAATTTAAGTTCTATTAATTTGTACTATTTGTTTGAAATTTGTTAAGTTACTTTATTTATTATTGCTAAAATCTTCAACCATCTGTTCCAATTCCAGGTATCTTTCAACTTTTTCTTCATATATCTTGTTTGTATTATCTAATTCTTCACTAACAGCAACAAGACCTTTTTGTTCATAGCACTTGGGATCCATTATGCAAGTGTTTAGCTCCTCTATTTTTTGTTCAAGCTCATCTATCATATCTGGAAGCTTCTCATACTCTCTTTGATCATTATAGGTGAGTTTTTTAGGCTTGTTCTTTTTTTCCTCTTTTTCTTTTTGATCTTTTACCGATAACTCTTTGGCTGTTTCTCTCTCAAGAGTATCAAGATCTTTTATCTCTTTTTCTATTGCAAGGTATTCTGTGTACGGCTGATAGCTCTCCATTATCTCACCGCCGCCTGTAAATACAAAAAGTTTTTTAGCTATCTTATCTACAAAATATCTATCATGGCTTACAAATAAAATTGCACCTTGATAGTTTACTAGATACTCCTCTAGTATATTAATTGTAGGGATATCAAGATCATTAGTAGGCTCATCCATAATAAGAACATCATATTTTTTTGTAAATAAAAGTGCTATGGCTATTCTATTTTTCTCCCCACCGCTTAATACACCAACCTTTTTATCAAGATACTCTTTAGGAAAAAGGAAGTTTTTAAGATATCCAAATACATGCATGCTTCTTCCATCACTTAACTCAACCCGATCACCGCCGTTTGGACAGAAAGTATCCATAATAGTTTTAGAATCATCAAGCATCTCTCTGTGCTGGTCAAAGTATCCAACTTTAAAGTCGCCTTGCTTTATTTTTCCGCTGTCAATTTCCATACGTCCAAGAAGTATCTTTAATATGGTAGATTTACCTGCACCGTTTGGTCCAACTATTGCTATAGTGTCTTTTTGCAGTATTCTTGTGGTAAAGTCACGTATAAGAAGCTTATCTCCAAGCTGTTTAGAGATATGCTCTAATTCAAAAAGCATCTTCTTTTTATTTAACACAACGCCATCATTAAACGCCTTTTGCTCTCTTTGAAGCTCTAGGGACATCTTTTTTATTTTCCCCGGATTGCTCTTGACCTGTTTTTTAAGATCAAAATATTCAGCTTTTCTTCTTTCATTTCTTTTTCTTCTGGCAGTTACACCTCTTTGCATCCAGTGGGCTTCAGCCCTTAGCTGACGTACCAGATTTTCATGGTCTTTTTGCATATTTTGAAGCATCTGCTGTTTTGCATCAAGATATTTTGTGTATCCACCGTCAAATTTTCGTAAAACTCCACCCTCTATCTCAACGATACTTGTGGCAATATTATCTATAAAGTATCTATCGTGAGATATAAATAAAAGTGTGAATTTCTCTTTTAAAAGTATCTGTTCTAAAAACTCGACCATATATACATCAAGGTGGTTTGTAGGCTCATCTAAAAGTAAAACATCAGGTTTTTTAAGTAAAAGACCTGCAAGTCCCACTCTTCTTTGTTCTCCACCGCTTAGAAGAGTTACGTCTTTGTTTTCATACTCTTTTAGCTGGAACTCCTGAAGAACTCTTTCAACTTTATTGTCAAGATCCCAAGCACTATGGTGATCAAGATATGTTGACAGCTGCGCATGTTGGTTTATAAGTTCTTTATTTTCATAATCTTCTGAAAGTTTTAAAGAGATCTCTTCGTATTCTCGTTGAGCTGCTTTTAGATCAACCAGCTGCTCCTCTATAGCATCTCTTACACTAAGACCGCTTTTAAATTTCGGCTGCTGTTCAAGCATCTCTATTTTTAAAGATTTATCAATTGCTATCTCACCGCTGTCAGGCTCCACCTCTCCTGTGATAACTTTCATCAAGGTTGATTTACCTTGACCGTTTTGTCCTATCACTGCAACTCTTTGCCCCTCTAAAAGGGTGAAGTCCACATCTTTAAGTATAACTTTTATATCGTATTGTTTGTTTATTTTTTGTAGGTCTACTAGTGCCATAGTTTTATTTATAGTTCCTTTGATAATATGGTAGAATGATACTATATTAGCAGTTAGAGGGGGCTTTAAACTTTAAACTATTTAAGCCGTTAGTTTTCTAACGGCTTAAAATGATCCTATTGAACATAGATCCAGTAGCCGCTTGTCGCTTCTACTCGATCAATTCTAGGAAGTGTACTGGTAACCTGCGAATCATTTGTAGGTGCGTAAATTGACCAGCTGACGTCATAATTTAGAATATATTTTAAAGTTCTGCTTTTATTTTCTACATCTGTTTTTATATCCAGTAGATCTTGTTTAAAAGTTGTACCTAACAGATACCAACCCTCTTTAGGAAGAGATATAAGATCATCGTTTGGTCTAAGATTGAATATATCATATGGAAGTGAGAGAACTGTTGTAGGAGTTGTCTTTATAAGTAATCCCTCTTTATGGTTAATTGAGCTTAATTTACTCATATTATATGTATTGTTACTGTCATCCCAATAGCTCCAATACCCTGTATTTTTAAGTACTATATCTACATCTGAAAATATACCTTCAATAGAATAATCTTGGTTGCATATAGTATTTAAGTTTTGATCATCTCTAAATGTGGAACTACACAGGGTCATATTTGTTGGAAGTGACATATAGGTCCATTCATTTGTCAATGATCTATTTAGAACAGGCGTAGTTGTCAGACCAAATTCAGATGCAAGATACTGAGCCGCTGTTTTATTTAGATGTATGTATTGATTTGTATCTCCTGTTGTTCTGTACTCTCCTTGTACCATTTGACTGTTTATCAACCCATATGCAAGATGAGGGTATCCATCTACGCTTAGGTTAAAATCTATAAGTGAAGCAACGCTTATCTCTTCCTCATCTTCATTGGTACATGTTACGTTTGTTGCTTCACTCCAAGTTCCCACATTGCTTTTAACCATATTGTTTAAATTAACCTCAACTATATCATTAGAGTTTTCAAACATTAAAGCTTTTGATCTATTGTATTCGTTTAGCATTATAAAATTGTAACCGTTACCGTAACTATGTTCAGTTACAAACTCACCTATACTTGAATATGTATCTGTTGTATCTGTATAGTTATCCCGTAACTCACACTCATTTGACAACTGTTTGAAATAGAATCTGTATCCCGTTGATCCTGAGGGGAAAGTAACATTTAGATCTATACCGTTATAAATAGATGTGAGTGTAGAATTATCAAGGTCTTCTATATATTTAACTTCCATATTATATATATTTGAACTTTGAGGTATAGTTACTACATTATTATCAATAGTTATTGTTTGGGTATCATTGTGCACTTTCTTGATCATACCGATACCTTCATATATCTCTATTTCACTCTCATATGATCTGCTATTTGCAGTATCCGGTATAGCTTTCTGGATACTTATAACTTTTTGATCATCTAAAGGATTTTGTGTACTTTCATTATTTTCATAATATGTATATACCAAGTATAATTCACTCATATTCATATCTTTTGCAGTGGCGTTATCATATACACTTCCATTTATCTCAAACTCTACAATAGGAAGATTATGGTGAACCGACATATTTTGAAATGATAGAAAGTTTGATGAGTTCATATCCATATTAACAGTAGTTCCCAAAGAATCGCTGATAAATGTTTTAAAATTCTCAGTAAGATCATTGAACTCATATAAAACCTGTTCAGTAAAATTATACCACCATGAGGTGCTGTCATTTAGATCAACTTTTACAGATATATATTGAGCATCGTTTGCAATAAGATAGCTTAGATTATTATCTGCATCTAATATATTGTCAAATGTGATATTTCCCTCTTGGCTTTGTACAGTTATGTTTGTTATATTGTTTTCACTAAGATCTATATTTGTAAGGTTTAGTTTGAAATTTTCAGCTTTATATATCTTAGAACTTATATTTGTAGTTGAATCATCAAAATAGTTTGCAACTGCCAAATAGGGTGTATTGTTAATTGTAAAGCTTTCTATATCATAAGCTGAGTTTGTTGCTATATTTTGAAACGGTGTAAATATAGAACCGTTATATTTATATATCACAGAATCTATATTGTGAATACTATTATCGTAACAATTAGCAACTGCAAGATAATCTTCCCCAAAAATACTAAAGCTTTTCCACTTATGTGCACAGCTGGTCGGTATGGTCTGCCATAAATTAAACGAGCTTCCGTTAAACTTATAAATATGTGAATCTACAGTATAATCAGTTCCCCCATAACTATTATTTGCCACGGCAAGGTAAGTTTCACCGTCTAAATTAAAACTTTCAAAATCAACCGAAGCATTGGTATCTATTGACTGGAAGTGTTCAAAACTCGAACCGTTGTATTTGTAGATATTTGAGCTTATATTATAATCTGTTCCGTTGTAGTTGTTTGCAACTGCCAGATACTTTTCATTGTTCATATCAAAACTCTCTATACTTATAGAACCGTTAGTATCTATAGTTTGATTTACCTCAAACTGCAGGGTGCTTGGATTAAATCTGTATATATTGGAACTTATATTATGATCAGTACCGTTAAAGTAGTTTGCAACAGCCAGGTAGTGTTCACCGTTTAGTTCAAAACTTTCAAAATCTCTTGCACCGCTTGTGGGAAGAGTCTGATTAACTTCAAATAAGGATGTTGAGCCGTTATATACATATATATTGGAGTTTTGATTATACGTTGGTGTATCATCCATATAGTTAGCAACAGCAAGATAACTATTACCGTTTATCTCAAAGCTTTCAATATCATATCCTCCGCTTGTTGGAAGTGTTTGGTATTGTTCAAAGTTAATACCGTTAAATTTATATATCTTAGATTCAAGATTTTTGGTTGTTTCATTATTAAAGTTTGCAACTGCAAGGTAATGATCTGATCCTATCATAAATGATTCCCAGTCAGCTGAACCGTTAGTATCTACAGTTTGAGAAAGTGTATATTCATAATCCAGACCGTCAACCCAGTTGTTACTTTGAAGATCCATAAGAATCTCATTGTTTGTACTGTTTAGTTCCGTTATAAAATTGTTTTGATCTATTCTTCTCTCATAGAGTATTGTATCTGTAATTTTATACCAATAGTTATGAATATCCCCTGTACCTGCATCAACGTCAAATCTTACACCGTATATCCCCGTATCGGGTATGGATGTTTTAAAATTATTATTTCCGTCTGCTATGGCTGTTATATCAAATGATCTATTGTTTTTGGTTTGTGAGATCAAGGAGATACCGGTAATATCATTGTTTGACAAAGAGAGATTTGTAACATTCAGGTCAATTATTATTGAGGGGAAATCAACGGCACCAAGATCACAACCGACCCCGTCATATCTTGCCGTACCGGTTTGGTCATAAAGTATATTGCTATTAGTAAGGTCTGTACAGGTTGCCGTATTTATTGCAGGTGAATCGCTGTTTGGCATATGTATATATGATGAGCCTACAAGTGTTAAGGTACCAAGACTTGCATTTATATCTAAAAATGAACTGCTTATATCCCCCGTAAGTGTTGCAACTTCACTGTCACCTATAATATTTGTTCCTACAAGATTAAAGGTTCCGTATAGATCATTACCGTGATCAGCGATATCTATATTTGCTGCAACTATTGAATTTTTAATATTTACGGTAGCTGCATTGTTATATATACCTCCACCGCTTGCTTGAGTACCGCCCGTGCCTGACCGATTTGCACTAATAGTAGAAAAGGAGATATTCATATCTCCCGAATGAGTATAAACAGCCCCACCGTCTTTTGCACTGTTTGAAGAAAAAGTGGTGTTTAATATAGTTGAGTTACCCTCATTATATATTGCACCGCCTTTGCCGCCCGTGCTATCTGTAGCATAGTTGTTTACAAAACTACTTCCCTTTATCGTTAACGTACCCTCTCCCCCGGCTTTGTAGAGCGCACCACCTTGATCAAAGATATTATTACCGGAAAAAATAGTATTGTTTATATCTATAGTAGAGTTGCTGTAGCCGTATACTCCTCCACCTTCATTGTTGGTTATATTTGATTCACTTATAGAAACAGTACCGCTTCCCGTATCATATATACCACCGCCGTCACCGCCTGTTCCTATTGCGGTATTGCCGGATATAGTCGATCTTTGGATGGTTAAGGTACCATCATTATATATACCGCCGCCTGTGGCACAATTAACATTGTTATTGCTTATATTGGAGTCAATAACAGTGGCAGTTCCCGTATTGTATAAGGCACCTCCCTTTTTCCCGTGAGAGGGTTCATTGCCCGATATTACAGTTCTTTGGATAGTCACTGTACCCTCATTATAGATACCGCCGCCTCCACCGCTTTGTAAACTAATATTACTAATACTTGCATCTGATAGGGTAAGTGTTCCCACATTGTGTATAGCACCACCGTCGGCAGATATTGTAGCACCTGTAAGTGATAGATTCGATATGTTTACATTTGCCGCACTATTTGTTATGTTGAATATGTTATGGTAGCCATCGCTGTTTATAATAGTATTAGAAGGACCGTTACCCGTAATAGTGAGACTTTTATTAATATCCGGTAATTGGCTTAGTACCTCTATGGTACCGTTCACATCAAAGAGGATAGTATCTCCGCTTAGTGCTTCACTAAGAGCATCTCTTAGTGAACAATCCCCCGTAGTACAGTTGCTATCCACGTCTGTTAGTGTTTGAACATAAATATCCGATGCAATCGTACTGCTTGCTAGAAACAGTGCAGCAGCCGCTGAGATAAAACTCTTGTTTAAACTTCGATTATTCATAGCTAACCCCTTTGGTTTGTTAATAATCTAATGTTTTAGCTTCAATATAAAGCAATCCCAATTTAGTTTAATATTTTGATCAAATTTCCTAAAGTCAAAAATATTTTATATGTAGTATATAATATCTCTTTCATCATTAAAGTTCCAACTACAAGTTTTAAATTGCTTAGAGATAGATCGGCTGTGCTTTTTCACCACTATAAAATCTTTTATACATAATTGTATATGCTTTTTCCAGATCTCTTACATATTGTGTTGTATTAAACAAAGTTTTAGCGTTTTTGTTTATCTCTATCTTTGCTTTTATTTTTTTTAGTTTATCTGTGTTATTTGCAAGATCAACTGCTTTATTTATATACTGCTCTATATCTTCACATATAAGCTCATCCATCCCTACACCTTTTAAAATACTTGATGCTGCCCTTGAAGAGTAGGTGTTCCCGGGAACCGTTATTAAAGGAACTCCCGCCCATAAGCAATCAACTGCCGAGGTATGGGCGTTGCAGTATAGTGTATCTAAAAATAGATCCGCTTGTTTTATCCTTGCTAGGTGGTCAGGTTTATGAGTCATATCGGCAAATATTAATCTTTTTGGATCCAATCCTTGCTTTACAGCTTCCCGTTTTAAATTTTCTGCACCCTCTTCATTACTTTTTAAAAGCCATAAAACACTGTTCGGTACTTTTTTAAGTATCTTTATCCAAATTGCAAATATATCAGGCTCTACTTTGTAAAGTGTATTAAAATTACAAAATATAAAACTATCTTCATCTAATCCCAGCTGTTTTTTTGCGGGTATTATTTTACTTATTGGCTGCTTGTCATCTGTAGAGATATAACTGTTTGGCATAAATACACACTGTTCACTGTAACAGTGAAGCTCATCCTCTTTTACAAGGGTTCTATCAACTATAATATAATCAAAACCTTTATTTGAAGTGGTTCCTGGAAAATTTACGAAAGATATCTGTATTGGTGCTGCTTTGGATGCTGCTATATTTGACTTTGACCTATATCCGTGAGATCTTAGGTCTATTAGTATATCTATCTCATCTTCCCTTATTTTGTCCAATATAAGATCCGCCTCTTTGTTTTTAAGATCTACAAAATGTTCCACATCTTTTTTTGCATTGATATAATAGGGACTGTTTTGGTCGTAATAGTAGGCATAGATATAGACCTCAAAAAGTTCTTTATTATGTTTTCCGAATATTCCGTTTACAAGGTGCATGCTTGCTTGGTTGTAGAAATTTGGTGACATATATGCTATTTTTATCCGTTTGTTTTTAGTATTGTTCTTGAAGGTCGTATCAAAATCACTTTTTATGATCTTTGGTTCTATTTCACTTCTTACATATATCTCTATTAGATCTTTTTGTATCTTTGCATCTGTGTTTTTTAGTATCTGACTGGCTGTAAAGGGTTCAATAACAGCACGGGAGGGTGTTTGCTCTTTAGCTTTTTTGATAAGCTCTTTTTCTAAACTATATAAACCTTCCCAGTCACATAGCTCCCTTTTTGTTTCATAGAGTCCGCTTAATGCATATCTGTTAGTAACATCTCCTAAAGAGTAAGCTTTTTTTAAAAACTCCAAAGCCTCTTTGAACTTTTTATTTTTTTTATACAAAAGTGCTATAGCTGCATAAGCGTTTGCATATCTTGGGTTTAATCTTATAGCTTGGTTATAGCAGTTTTGAGCCTTCTCATACTCTTCATATAGATAATATCCGTTTCCAAGGTTATAATAGGCTTCAGGGTAGTTTGGGTTTAGATATATTGCTTTATTGTAATAGTTTATAGATTCAGAAACAAGACCTTTTGTACTGTATCCGTTTGCCAGATTGTTGTAAGCTTGAGGGAAGCCAGGGTCAATATCTATAGCTTTTATAAAGCTCTTAATTGCTTCATCTACCATATTAAGTGCCAGGTAGGACAAACCAAGATTGGAATAAAAAGGTGCAGAGTTCGGATAGATGCTTATAGCTTTTTTTATCTTCTGTATAGATTCTTCCAAACTGTTCTTTTGGTAATCTATTATCCCTAAAAGGTGCCATATATCTGCATTTTGATTATCTTGTTTTAAGATCTTTAGGTATAGTTTTTTAGCTTTTGCAATATCACCTTTTTGATGATATAAAACAGCTTCATCTATTAGTTTGTTTATATTCAAAATATCTATCCTGTCTAAAGGTATTTAATATACTATCTAAATAAGAATAAAAATCGGAAGTTTCATAATAGCTGTTTTTAGATACAATTGTATCTATTATATTTTAAAGGGTAAACTTGATAACTATCTATATACACGGTTTTGGCGGAAGCGGGCAGGGGCAGAAAGCAACTGCTTTTAGAAAATACTACAAAAGCAAAAACAAAGCTTTTTTTGCACCTTCACTTTCCCATATACCTGACCTTGCCGTGACAACTTTAGAGGAGTTTATAGAGTCTTATAAGGGTAGGGTGAACCTAATAGGCTCTTCTCTTGGGGGATATTACGCTTTATATTTGGCTGTAAAATATGATCTTAAAGCTGTAGTTTTAAACCCTGCCGTAGATCCCGTAGATACAGTAAGCTTAATACTTCACAACAATCCAAAGTATTATGAAGGTTATAACTTTATATTAAAAGATGAACATATTAAGATGTTACACAAATACAACACAACACTTGCAAAGCCCAAAAATATCCTAACCATGCTTCAAAAAGGTGATGAGCTTTTAGATTATAAGCAGGCGCAGAACTATTTAAAAGATACAAACCTAAAAGTCCAAGAGGGGGGCAGTCACTTTTTTGAGGGGCTGGAAGATCACTTTGAGACTATTGAGGAGTTTTTTTCATAGTTTAATATGAGTTTTTTACAATAGATCTGATCATATTTTTAAATATAAAATAGTGTGAGGGTATAAAAAGATACCAGTATAATCTTCCCAATATCCCTTTTGGATAAAAATAGGCTGATTGTATAAGTTTTCCATCTTCTATTTTAAATTCAAGCCAGGCAAGCCCCGGCACTTTCATCTGTGCAAATAGCAGTATCCTTTCATTTTCTTTTATATCAATCACTCTCCAAAAATCAAGGCACTCCCCAAGTCTTATATCACAGTTATCTCTTCTGTTTCTATTTAGTCCAACACCACCTATAGCTTTGTCTATTATCCCTCTTATCTCCCAAAGAAAATCATAATCAAACCAGCCCTTATCTCCACCTATATTTTTTATAGCGTTAAAAACTTTTGTTTTATCAAGGCTGCTTATATCTTCAACTCTTCTGTCTACAAATACCGCATCGTTTATCTTTTTTTGATGGTCTATATCCCAGTTTGAGCCGTCCGTATCGCTCCATCTGCTTATTACTTGATTTTGTTCTATCTCTTTTACCGCTTTTTTTACCGCATCAATATAACTTAGGGGTTCTATTTGAGGATAATATTTTTTAGCATTATCGTTTTGTATCACCACTTCAGATCTCAACCCCTCTATAAGAGCTTTGGCAACATTAAAAGGCACGGGGGTAAAAAGATTAAGCCAATAAGATGATAGGTTTATGCTCATAAAGGGTACGGGTATTAGATATCTTTTTAACCCAAGAGCTTCTGCCGTACTTAGCATCATCTCTTTGTAGCTCATTTTTTGTGAGCCTATATCTACTATAAGATTATTATCATGCTGCAAATATATTGATGCAATAAGATATTTTATAACATCATCCACAGCTATTGGCTGTGCGTAGGTATCTACCCATTTTGGAGTTGTCATAAGAGGGAGTTTTTCAACCAAATTTCTTATTATCTCAAAGCTGGCACTCCCTGAACCTATAATAACACCGGCTCTTAAGCAGATAGTTTGAACAGAGTTGGAACTGCTTAGTACCTCACCTGTTTCTATACGGCTTAATAGATGCTTACTTGTATCTTGGTTTTTAACACCTAAACCTCCAAGATAAATAACACGCTTAACACCACACTTTTCACAACTCTCAATAAAGTTTTGAGCTGAGAGTTTATCAAGCTCTTTGTAGTTTTCTTTGTTTAGGGAGTGTATAAGATAAAAAGTGGTGTCTATACCCTCCAAAGCAAGATTAAGAGCATCTTTGTCAAAAGTATCACCCTCAATAACTTCAAAATTATCCAATATCTCTTTAGTAAGCGTTTTTTTATTTCGTACAAATATCCTAAGCTCAATATCTTTATGAGTCTTTAAGATATTTTTTAGACGCCTTCCTATATATCCGCTTGCTCCTGTGAGTAATACTTTCATCTTTAAACCCTTTTTTAGATTATAGAGATATTACTCTTAAAATATGAAGCTGTGGTTATTTATTATACTCTACAGCTTTTTTACAAAGGATCTCTTGGGTTTTTAGGTCTATATGAGATTGATACACTATAACCTCTACACCGTTCTTTCTAGCTTCCTCAAAAGCTTCACAATATTTTTTGTCTATCTCGCAGGCAAGTCTGAAGGGAAGATCATCAGTTCTTTGTATCATATAAAGCATAACAGCTCTATGACCCTCTTTTACCATATCTGAGAGCTCCTGAAGGTGTTTTGCTCCTCTTACGGTAACCGAGTCTGGAAAAGCAAGATGATCATCTACTTTTAATGTAACACTTTTTATCTCCACATAACACTTCTTATCTTCTGACTCTAACAGTATATCTATACGGCTGTTTTTACCGTATTTTTGTTCAGGTTTTATACTCTTATAGCCTTTGAGTTCTTGTATAAAACCTTTTTGTACCGCTTCTATGGCAACTTTGTTTGCATGGTTTGTGTTTGTACATATAAGTGTATCATCAATTTTAGTAAGTTCCAAAGTATATTTTAGTTTACGTTTTGGATTGTCGTGGTAAGTTACCCATACCTCACAATCCTCTGCAATAGTGGAGGTCATAGCACCGCTGTTTGGTACGTGCGCAGTTATAATCTCACCGCTATCAAGGGTGATATCAGCCATAAATCTTTTGTATCTTTTTATAAGTTTTCCGTGTATTAGTTTCTCAAATTTCATAAAAAGATTATACTAAAATATTGATTTGTAGCGCTTAAGCACCGCATAAAGCTGCTAGATATGCCTGCTCTTGGTATTTGTTTAGTTTTGATGGAAACTCTATATCATTTTTCTTTTGATATTTACTAATAGTTTGGGAAGATAAAAGCTCTACTAAACAGATACCGTTTAGCTGTATAAGAGCTTCAAGTTTAAAAGTCACGGCACCCCCTGCAAAGTTGCCCTTTTTTGCTCTTTTTTTTATAACTATTTTATCTATGGAGTAACTATCTATAAGCTCTTTTATATCATTTGAGAACTTTGCAATATCTTCAATATTCTCATCATCCTCTATTGTAATTTTCTTTTGTTTTGATTCTATATATTCACTTGTTTCACCTTTAGAGTTTACAAGAGCTAAAGAAGCATTGTTTGCTTTTAGTTCTATACCGCAGATTATCACTTTGTATCCTTTTGTTTGTTTATTTTAAATTATAGGGTAAATATTAAAAGCGGGGTGATTTTATTGCATATTGTTAATTTTTTAGATATAGTTTATAAATATATTTATATAATACGTTTAGATACTTGTAAAATTTATAATAAATGAAAGAAGAAAATAAAAAGGTTCCTATGATGAAAATAAAACACAAAAAGGCTGATCCTGTTAAAATAAAACACAAAAAGGCTAATCCTGTTAAAATAAACTCAAAACACCACACTATGTTCAAAACAAAGATCCATGCAATGAAAAAAGAGATAGGTAAAGATACTTATAAAAAAATAGCATCATATACACACTACAGGGTGTTTATAGATTCATTCAGTGAGTCTAAAAGGGGCTTGCATGAGATATTTAACGAGCTTTGGAATGCCAAAGAAAAAGACACCTTGGAACTTCGTATAAACTCTGAGGGTGGTTTTATCAATGAGGGTTCGCAGTTTTATTCTATTATAAAAAACAAATTTAAAGGAAGGACCGTTACCTACCTTGATGCGTGCGGTTACTCTATGGGAGCTTTGACCTTTTGTATGGGTGATAAAAGAGTTATAACACCAAGAAGTGATCTTATGTTCCACGATTACTCAGGTGCCATTTTGGGAAAAGGGGGCGAGATAGAATCTGAATTTAAACATCAAGCCTTACACCTAAGAGACTTTTTCTCTGAAGTGATACTAAAAAACAAATTCTTAACTAAAAAAGAGTTTAATAAGATGCTTATAGGTAAAGATTACTGGATGGGTGCCAAAGAGATCTGCCAAAGAGGAATAGCTACACATGTTTTATATGGGGGTAAAGAGATAAAAGCCAAAAAGTATTTAAAAATATTAAAAAAAGCTAAAAAAAACAGCTATTAGAGCTTAGGACTCGTGGTCTATATTCTCTATTAGCTCAAGGATATTTGTAAGGGGTTCCATACCCTCTGCAAGTTTACTTGCTATTGCATCCTCTAGACTTTCTAAAGATTCATATTGAGCATGGTCAATATCAAGTTCTGAAGCTTGCTCTTTTCTTATTGAAAATATCTCATTTTCTATATTCAATTATTATCCTTATGTTTTAAAATCGGAACGACATAGTAGTAGAATATATATAAAAAAGCTTTTAGAAAAGCTCTATTTTGTAACAAAATTGTAATAAAATTTTTCTATTGCTTAAAAAACAGTTATTAATAGCTTTTTGATATAACAAGAATGGTTGTTTAAGGAACTTTCCGTAATAATTTTGCACTTTAATATCATATAAAACAGGAGAGATTCAATTGTATAAAAAAGTTATAATAAATTTTACTATTACAATAATATTGTTAGTTATTTTAGGGATTGTTTCAATAATAAAAATGGCAGAACTTGCGGACTTGTCTCAAAAACTTTATAATCACCCGTATACGGTTACAAATGCTACAAAAACAATTGAAACAAATTTAATATCTATGCACAGGTATATGAAAGATGTAGCTTTGTCAAAAAATGATCTAGAGCTTCAAATGGCTGTGGAAAAAGTTAACAGCAGTGAAATTATTATCTATAAGCAGTTTAAAATAATCTTTGACAGATATTTAGGAAATAAGCAAGATATACAAAAAAGCTATGATGCTTTTGTGAACTGGAAGCCAATAAGAGATGAAGTTATAACATTAATGAGAAAAGGGGAGAAAGACAAAGCAGCTGAAATAACTAAACATAAAGGTGCAGACCATGTTGAAAATTTAAATATGCAAGCTGATAAACTAATTCAATATGCTCAAAATAAAGCAATATTTTTTAACCAAAATGCAAAAGAGAGCAAAGATGAATCAATAACACTTATTATTGTCTTACTAATATCTATTGTATCAATAACGATCTCTATTTTAATATTACTTATAAAAAACATCTCCAAAACAGACAAGCAGATAAAAAAACATTTTCATATAATAGATCAAAATATTATGAGTGCTACATTGGATGAGAAATTTAATATAAAAGATGTGAGCAATGCTTTTGCAAGACATCTGGGATTTGAGAAAAATGAACTTCTTAAAAAAACAAATAACTTTTTATACAACGACTGTGATGAAGAGAGATCAAAGATGATAACAAGAGTTGTTCAAAGCGGTGAGGCTTGGAACGGAGAGATAAAAAAGCTTGACTACCACAATGAAATAAAATGGCTCCACTCAAATATTCAACCTATCTTTAACGATGATTACGAGGTGATAGGGTATACAAATATCTTCCATGATATTGAGGCTCAGAAAAAGATTGAAGAGATCTCCAATGTAGATGGCTTGACAAATCTCTATAATCGAAGATTTTTTGATAATATCTTCTTAGACCAAATCAAAATTTCCCAAAGAAATAAAAAGATATTAGTATTTGTGATGATGGATATTGATCACTTTAAACAATATAATGACACATACGGGCATCAAGCAGGGGATATAACTTTAAAAAAAGTAGCCTCGGTAATTAAAAAATCACTAAAAAGACCTGATGATTATACCTTTAGATTAGGGGGTGAGGAGTTTGGTATGCTTTATAAAGTAAAAAATATCAACGAAGCAGTCGCTATTGCGGACAATACGAGAAAAGATATAGAAGCTTTGGAGATTGAACATACAGGTAACTCAGCATCTAAATTCGTAACTATCTCAATGGGTGTATATACAATTGAAGCTGATAAAGACTATGATGTGGAAGAGATATACAAAGCAACAGATGAACTGCTTTATAAAGCAAAACAAAAGGGTAGAAATCAGGTTGTTTCCTCTGCTTAGTTTAAATCTTAAAGAACTATTTGTTTGCCATTTTGCAGGTGACTTTGCATACTTTTTCTAAGTAATAAGGAGGAAGTATGTAATTATTAAATTGGATAAGATAAAGGTTTACATACCACTTTTGCTATCCTCTTTTAATCAGGTGTTAATAATAAATATTTAAAATTACTCTTTTCTCAATCATGTAGTATATATCTTAATAAGCATAAAGCTTATACATATTCTAAGCAATACTTAACGGAAAAAATAATATCATACGAAATAAAATGAATGACTGTCGTTCATTTATTATTTTCTTTATATAAAAAGGGGTTAGACCATATGGCTATTATCGTTGATAAGGTACAAAAAAAGCGTGATATTGCACTTGCCTGTACGGACCTATTACTAGAAAAAGGGATCAAAAAACTCACCGTTGCCGAAGTTGCCAAAACTGCAGGTGTAGCAAAGGGTAGTATCTATGACTATTTTACAAACAAAGAAGATATAGTTTTTGAGATAATCAGAAGTCATATAGAGGTGTATCAAAAAGATTTTCACTCAAAACTTGATGCAGATACATCCTCTAGGCAAAAGGTGTTTTTGATCTTTGATTTTTTACTTAATGACAATGAGGAGTTCAAAAAGCACCAAAATACTTACAAAGAGTATATGGGTATACATCTTGGAAGTGAAAATGAAAATATGTGTAGTTTTAACAAAGAATGCAGCGACTTTTTTAAAAATGTATTGACTCTTATAATTGAAGAGGGGATTGTAAAAGGGGAGCTTAAAAAAGAGTCTATAGATCTGATTGAGGGACTTTTAGCTGTTGAGAAAGGTTTTTTACTTATATCTTGGAGTGAACAAAGAGATGTACAAGCACCTTTAAGAAAGTTTTTAAATACTCTTTTTGATCTAATAGAGCTAAAATAATGATAGATAAAAAATATGAAAAATTAGTTTTTGCATTTATAATGAGTTTTTTGATGAGTTTTATAATGAGCTTGATAATTACAATTATAAATCTGGGAATCGTAGATGGTTTTATATCTTTATGGATGGAAGCTTGGTGGAAGGCATTTGTTTTTGCATTCCCAATTATCTTGGTAGTTGCTCCTTTGGTTAGGAAGCTTACAACACAGCTTATAAAATAAAAGGATAAAAATATGAGATCAATATTATTTATATTACTATTTACTATATACGGTTTTGGTGCAGCACAACCGCCTGCACTTGTAAATACGGCAAAAGTAACAAAAGGGGTAGTAAACCCACTAGAGCAGTTTATAGGTACTTTGAACTTTTCCAAAACATCGCAAATGGCAAGCAGCACAAACGGTGTAGTTCAAAAAGTAAACTTTGAAGCAGGGGACAGCTTGAAAAAAGGTGAGTTGATGGTGCAGATCGATTCAGATATATTAGATGCCCAAATAAACTCTGCAAAAGCTTTTTTAGAAACAGCAAAGCTTAATATGGAAAATGTACAAAAAGATCATAACAGATACAGTGAACTTATAAAAACAAAAGCAATTTCACAAAAAACTTATGATGACAGCTTTTTTAAATACAGCAGTGCAAAGCAAAATCTAAATTCAGCTGTGGCAAAGCTGGATGAGCTGTTGATAAATAAAGAGAAAAAGTCTATAAAAGCACCTTATGACTGCGTGGTTGTTGAAAAAAACATAGAGGTTTCTGAGTGGGCTAGTGCAGGAAAGAGTATAGCAACCGTTGTTGATACAAGCAAGATAGATATTATATTCAATCTGCCAAGCTCTTATATATTTAAGCTGGATATGGAACAGAACTATACAGTTGATATAAAAGGGAAGCTTATAAGCTCAAAACTTTATGCAAGTATTGCTAAAGGGGACAGAAGAACAAGAACATTTCCCGTTAAGTTTAAAGCTTCCGTGAACAACAGTTTTTTATATGACGGTATGGAGGCAAAGATAAGTCTTCCAAGAGATAAAAAACTAAACTCCCTTACGGTACCCCGTGATGCTGTTATAAAAAGATTCGGTCAAGATGTTATTTTCATTGATACTGACGGAATTGCCACAATGATCCCTGTAATGATTGTTGGATATACAAAAGAAAACGCAGCCATAAGTGCAGCCGGACTTAAAGAGGGTGCAAGTGTTGTTGTAAAAGGAAATGAAAGAATTTTCCCCAACCAGGCTATAAAAGATCTAAACAATAAATAGGATATAAAATGGATATGATAAAATTTTCGATCAAAAATCCGGTAACTATCATAGTTTCCGTATTGATCGTTTTGATGTTTGGATTTTTGTCTTTGGATAAACTTCCCTATCAGCTTACCCCGAATGTAACAAAGCCTGAGATAAAAGTAACCACTGTCTGGTCCGGAGCTACACCTTACGAGATAGAAAGAGAGATTATAGAGGAGCAAGAGGATGCTCTAAAGAGTCTTAACAATCTGCTTGAATATGAGAGTAGTTCAAAAGACAACTACGGTGAGATAACTTTGACCTTTAAATTAGGCACAGATATACAAAAAGCTTTACTTGATGTGTCAAACAAACTAAATGAAGTAAGCTCTTACCCCTCAAACGTACAAAAGCCCATGATAAAAACGGCCAGTTCATCTCCTGTTATCTGGGCGATGCTTCAAACAAAAAAGAGCAATACAAATCATATAGACAACTACAAAACATTTTTCGAAAATGAAGTAAGAGCCCATGTGGAGAGAGTAGACGGAGTTGCCGACCTTATGACGGGAGGCGGTAGAGAAAAACAGATGCATATAGTTTTTGACACCCAAAAGGTTGCTTCATACTCACTAACCGTTTCTAAAATAATAGATACTATAAGAAGCGAAAATATTGATATCTCCGCCGGAACTCTTGATATGAGCAGACGTAGTTATAGGGTAAGAACAGTAAGTAAATTCAGCTCTATAGAAGATATTGAAAATATTGTTATCTATTCCAATGCTCACACAAGGATAAAGATAAAAGATATTGCAAAGGTTGAGTTTGGTTTGGAAGATCCCGACTTTGTAGCAAAATTTCTTGGAAAAGACGGTATCTTTTTCGGTGTACAGCCAAGAGGTGATGCAAATATCGTACAACTTACAAACGATGTGGAAGCTGTAGTAAACAAGCTTAATGAAGGTATATTATCAAATAAAGAGCTAACAATAAAATGGATTTACGACCAAAGACCATATATAGTAGGTGCAGTTGATCTGGTTCAGCAAAATATCATCATAGGCGGTATCTTGGCCGTTATTATCCTAACCATATTTTTAAGGGCAGTTTCACCAACCGCCGTTGTTGCCGTAGCTATTCCCATATCTGTTATAGGTACTTTTATAGTACTGGATATGCTAGGAAGAAGTTTAAATACTATTTCCCTTGCGGGTATCTCTTTTGCTGTGGGTATGCTTGTGGACAGTGCCATAGTTGTGTTAGAAAATATAGACAGACATAGAAAAATGGGTAAATCTGTATCGGATGCTGCTTATGAGGGTACAAGTGAGGTGTGGGGTGCATTGATTGCATCGGCATCCACAACTATGGCCGTGTTTTTACCTATAATCTTTTTACAGGATGAAGCGGGTCAGTTATTTAAAGATATTGCCATTGCAGTTACTGCTTCTATTACATTCTCTTTATTTGTTTCTATCTCTGTTATCCCTATGCTTTGGAAGAAATTGGCATCTTTTTCAAAAAAAGAGATAAAACAAGCTACGGCAATAACACGTTTTGGTGATAAGATAGTAAACAGTTTTATGGGTATAGTTGAGCTTTCTTTAAAGAACTTTGCAACAAAAATCTTTACTATAATCTCTTTAGCTGTTATATCACTTGGTTCTATCTGGCTTTTATTCCCAAAGATGGATTATCTTCCACAAGGAAATAAAAATCTTATTTTCAATATCTTAATACCCCCTCCGGGACTTTCATATGAACAAAGATACGAAATAGGAGATTATCTTATGAAATCTATGGAACCTCATATAAATAAAGATACGGATGGATATCCGGGGATAAATAGGCTTTTTTATGTATCTATGGGTGATTTTACTATCTTTGGAGGTACTTGTACGTATGAGGATAGAGCAAGAGAGCTTATCCCTTTGTTTAGACCTATCGTGAATTCTTTGCCGGGTATATTTGGAGTATCTTTACAATCAGGGGTATTTGAAAACGGAATAGGTGAGGGCAATGTGGTAAATGTAGATATAAGCGGAGATAAAATAGAAACCATAGCAAATGCGGGAGCACAGTTGTTCGGTGCCACGATGCAGGCGCTTCAAGGCTCACAGGTAAGACCTGTTCCCTCTATAGAACTTCTGTATCCTGAAGTTAGGATAATCCCTGATCGTGATTCTCTAAAAGCTGTTGGTATGAGTAGCAGTTCATTAGGTACTACCGTCGATGTTCTTATGGACGGAAGAAAAGTGGGGGATTTTGAGCAAGAGGGTAAAAAAAAGATAGATCTTATATTAAAGGCTGATGAGAATCAGATACAAACACCTCAGGATCTTCTAAATGCTCAAATAGCACTGCCAAACGGTAGTTTAACACAGGTTGGAGCTTTGGCAAATGCAAATAATACCGCCGGAATAAGTGAGATAAGACACTTAAACGGCAAAAGAACAATAACCTTGCAGGTTACACCGCCGCAGCATATGACCATACAAGAAACAATGCAGGTATTAAACGGTGTAATAGACAATATGAAAGAAAAAAATCTTTTAGGTGATACAAAAGTAAATTTAAGCGGTACGGCTGATAAACTCAGTCTAACCATAGGTATGCTTGCAGAAAATTTTATACTTGCAGTTATAATAATATATCTGCTTATGGCTGCACTGTTTGGTAACTTTATATATCCTTTAGTGATAATGTTTACGGTACCTTTGGCAACTGCGGGAGGGTTTGTAGGACTAAAGCTTACAAATATGTTCCTAGCCCCGCAGCCTTTAGATGTATTAACTATGCTTGGGTTTATTATACTTGTAGGTATTGTTGTAAATAGTGCTATTCTTATTGTGCACCAAAGTATAAATCTAATAAAAAATGATAACTTGGAGCATAAACAAGCCGTATTAGAAGCTACAAGAAGCAGGATACGACCTATATATATGTCTGCGCTTACTTCAATATTCGGTATGCTGCCACTTGTATTGATCCCTGGACCCGGATCTGAATTTTACAGAGGTCTTGGCTCTGTTATTGCGGGAGGACTGGCACTTAGTACTTTCTTTACAATATTTGTGACACCTGCACTTTTGATGTTTTTTATAAAGCTTTTAGAAGCGGGTAAAAAAGTTGGAAATAGCTTAAAATAGTTACATCAATTATAAAATTATTTGATTAGTTAAACTTAAAATTACTTTTATATAGAGTTTAATATAATTTGTATATAATTATTCACAATTAGGATAATAAATATGGATGAGAAGTCAAAAAGATTAAGAAAAGAAGCTAAAAAGTTTAATGTTTTGTATGTTGAAGGTGAGAAACAGGTGAGAGAATCATTGAAAAATTTTCTCTCAACGTTCTTCAACTCCGTAGTAACTGCAAACTGTGGAATGGACGGCTTAGATATATATAAACAGTGTGTTAAAGATGACAAAATATTTAATATTGTTATCACGGACCTTAACACTACAAAACTAGATGGCTCTAAACTTTGTGAAGAGATATTAAAAATAAATAATAATCAGATGATTGTAGTGATCTCTTCCAATGCATATAGTGAGCATTTTATAAAACTTATAAATTTAGGTATTAATTATTTTATTCAAAAACCGATAGATAATGAAAATGTAACAAATGTTTTATACAAAGCAGTAAGATCTATAAAAAATGAATATGAGATTATACAAAAGCATGAGCGGCTAAGTGAGCAAAATGAAAACCTTGAACTTGAGGTACAACACCAGACGCTAGCCCTTTACCAAAGGCTTTATTATGACGAATTAACCAAACTTCCAAAAAGAAACAGGCTTATTGAAGATATTGACAAACTAGACCCATGTGGTCTTTTAATAATAAATATAGACGACTTTAAAAATATAAATTCAGTATACGGACATGACCTTGGAGATAAAGTTCTTGTTGAGTTTACGGAGGCACTTTTAAATATAGCCCTTGAGAGGGGCTGTGGTGTATATAATATTGGTGGAGATGAGTTTGTATTTTTAAATATAAACAATAAAGTAGAGGGATATTGTCAAGATACTGCCAAGTTAATATTAGACACTATTGAAGATAGCGGTATAAATATTGAACTAGATAGCGATAAAATAAATGTTTCACTAAATATAACAATAGGGATGGCAGTAGATGAAGAGCAGTTGTTTAACAAAGCCCAAATGGCTTTGGCACTTGCGGAGCAGAAAAGATTACCTTTTGTTGTTTACAGCAAAGAGTTTAACTTAGAAAAAGAGCCTACAAATGATATTCAAATAACAAAAATGATAAAAAATGCCATAGATGAAGATAGAGTGGTACCGTATTTTCAACCAATACATACAAGTGAGGGGAAAATAAAATACGAATCTCTTATAAGAATTGAAGAGGGGGAGAAAGTGATCTCTCCCGCTTCATTTTTAGAGATATCTAAAAAGATAAGATATTATCCGAAACTTACAAGAATTATGATAGAAAAGTCATTTACTATTTTTTCAAATAGAGAAGAGGAGTTTTCAATAAATTTGTCTTTTGAAGATATTATTAACCATAAAACTATGGAATTCTTGTTTGAGATGATAGAAAAATATAATGTAAATAATCAACTAATTATAGAGATATTAGAGAGTGAAAATATCGATGATTTTAATATAGTAAAAGCGTTCATTCTTAAAGTAAAAGCTCTTGGGGCAAGAATTGCTATTGATGATTTTGGAAGCGGTTATTCAAACTTCTCATATCTGCTTCAGATGCATCCGGATTTTATAAAGATAGACGGTTCTATTATTAAGAATATCGACCACGATGAGGGTTCTAATATGATAGCAAAAACTATTAAAACCCTTACCGCAAACTTTGGTGCAAAAACAGTTGCAGAGTTTATACATAATGAAGATGTATATAAGACAGTTAAAGAGCTGGGTGTTGACGCTTTTCAAGGGTATTATTTTAGTGAACCCGTAAAATTAACATGTGAGTTAAGAGATTAAGATGAATGAAATTAATAATTTAAAATTGTTGTTAAAGAATATTAAAATATTGTATATTGAAGATGATGAAGAGGTTAATGATATTGTTTCAGAAGTTCTGGAGTCTTTTAGTGATTATGTGGTTTCTGCCTATGACGGTGAATCTGCATGGGAACTTTACTTGGAACATAAGCCTAATATAATTATAACAGATATAAAAATGCCAAAACTAAACGGTATTGATCTTGTTAGTAAAATAAGAGAGATCGAAAAAGACAGAAAGACACATATAATATTTACTACGGCATACAGTGATGAAGAATTTCTTTTAAAAGCAGCAAACTTAAATATACAAGGGTATATAATAAAGCCTATAACATATAGAAAACTAAAAGATTCACTTTTTAAACTATTTGAGACACTTCACAATCAGCAAACTATCATATTCAAGCTCAATGAGCAGCTACAATATGATATAGATAACGGTTTTTTAATTTATAATAAAGAGCAGATTCATCTAAACAATAAAGAGAGAAAACTAATATCTTTATTGATAGAAAATCACAAGAGAGTGGTATCTTATGATGAGATAGAAAATATTATTTGGACTTGTGAAGATGAGTGTATGAGTGAATCTGCATTAAGAACACTAATAAAGAATATCAGAAAAAAATCCCCCACAAAAATAATAAAAAATATATCAAAGCAAGGTTACAAAATAGTAGTATCTTAAATTTTATATAGCATAGAGAATAATATAAAAATATATAGCGCCAGAATCATATATTTATATGACTTAATATGGGTTATATTTTTTACTTTTATACCAAAGTATACGCCGATTAGTGAGAAGATACCCACTATTGCACCCTCCGCAAAAAGCATATGACCGTTTATGCTTAAAGATATAAACCCTGCAATAGAACTAAAAACAACAAAAAACAAGCCAAGGGATGAAGCCTCTTTTAAATTGTAATACATATAACCTGCAAGTATAGGTGTAAGTATTACGGAACCTCCTACACCGATACTCATAGCGATTATACCTATAATAAATCCTAAGAGTAAAAGTAAATAGTTATTATGAACCGCTGTTTTATGATTATTTTGGATTATTGAGGTAAAAGTTACTTTGTATATGGCAAATAAAACTGTTACAATAAAAAGGTATTTTAAATACTCTCCTTCCACATTGGATAAAATGATACCGCTTAAACTACCCCCTGCAAAACCGCCGACTCCTATTATCAAACCCTCTTTTAATATGGAGTTATTAGTTCTGAAATTTAAAAAAGAACCGTATATAGAACTAAAAACCATCTGCATAATAGATACGGCAACGGCACTTTTTATATCAAAACCGATTAATAGAAGCATAGGTACAAGGAACATCCCTCCGCCTACGCCAAAAAATCCTGATATAAAACCGGTTACGATACCAAGTAATACTAAACTCAATCTTACTCTCTTTTCATTGCATCTATGAAATTTTCATAGATCACTTCAAGCTCTTTATCCTCTTTTGATACATCTATTCCGTCTTGCTCTTTAAGGGCATGTTCAAGTACTGCAACCCTTTTTAAAAGATAATCAAACATCTCTTTAGATACATCGGGCAGGTCGTTGTGATCTAGTTGAGCTTTTTCATTACACTGCTCATCTTTTCTTTTTACTATTCTAGCAGGGACCCCTACAGCTGTTGAACTGCAAGGTACATCTTTTACAACAACGGAGTTTGCACCTATTTTACAGTTTTCCCCAACTGTTATATTCCCAAGAATCTTTGCACCGCTTCCTATAACAGTACCTTTTTCAATAGTAGGATGTCTTTTGCCGTGACTTAAACTTACCCCTCCTAGTGTTACACCTTGATAGATAAGTACATCATCTTCTATTATGGTAGTCTCACCTATAACTACACCGAAACCGTGATCTATAAAAACTCTTCTTCCTATTGTACAAGCGGGATGTATATCTATATTTGTAAATATCTGATTTAAACCGCTAAGTGCTCTTCCTAAAAACTTGAAATTTTTACTATATAGTTTGTTCGCTATTCTGTAATTAACGATTGCCCAAATACCCGGATAGTTGAAAAAAAGCTCAAAGCTTGAATGCAAGGCAGGGTCATTTTTTTTAGGGACGCTAAAATCTTCTTTGATCAATTGCCATAATGACATCTAATTTACCTCTTCATTATTAATTGTTTTTAGATAACTGTTGTCGTTTAGTTGTTCCGATAATATATCTCTTAATTGTTTGTTTTCAATTTTGTCGTATAGGTTGTGAAGTATCTCTTGAGGATTATAATCAAGATCCTCAAAAATATCTATGATACTTTGAGACTTTATAAAGTTTTCAAAATTTACGCCATTTTCATCAAAGGTTATATTTATCTGAGAAGGGGAACTAAACAGGTTATGCTTCATCCCTAGTATATCTTGATATGCCCCAACCAAAAAGAAACCTATATAGTAATCTTGTTCATTTAGATCTATCTCATGTAGATATAAAGGTTGAGAAGCTTTAAAAGGTATCTCCCCGTCACTGTCACATGTAATATCCCAAAGATTTGCACTTCTTGTAGCTTTTTTATCTAAATGGGTTATGGGCATGGTTGGAAACTCCTGGTCTATTCCCCAAAAGTCCGGAAGTGACTGAAATATTGAGAAGTTCAAAAGATATTTTTCCTGTATCTTGTCATCTAGTCTTTGCAGCTCTTTATCGTCATCGTTAGATTTTAAATTGATAGCTTTTTTAATAATAAGATGAGTAAGAACCTCTGCATTGCTTCTATCTTTTAGGTCAACATATCCCAAATCAAAAAGGGTAAGTATGGACTCTAAATGCTCAAGAGAATCATGCATATACTCTTTTGCATGTTCTTTTGTTATATCTTTGTATAGTGCATGCATCTCCTCAATAATCGGAGGGTTGATATCTTTCAATTTTAGGTTTGATTCATTGTATTCACTGGAAAAAAGTTCTAACACCGGAGTGATTAGGATAGAACTTGGGGCTGAGATAAATCTTCCCGATTCCGTGAAGATATTCGGAGGTTCAACATTGTTTTTACTTGATATCTCTTTTAGGGTAAAGATAACATCACTGGCAAACTCTTTTAAGCTGTATTGCCTTTTTTTCTCATATTGTGAATACTCTAAGGCAAGCCCGCCCCCTATATTAACCGCATTTAGATTATCTGCTCCCATTTTTTTAAGCTCAACATAGATATGCCCCGATTCTTTTAGTGCTTTCTTTAAAGGTGTAATACTTTCCATTGAGGAACCTATATGGAAGTGTATCATCCTTAGGATATGAGATAAATCATTCTTTTTTAGTATCTCAAAAGCTTCAAGTATCTCCAATGAGCTTAGTCCAAACTTTGAGTTTATCCCTCCGCTTTTTGCCCAGGTACCGCTTCCGTAACTGTGCAATCTAACTCTTAGACCCACACTTGGACAGGGAAGATCAAGCTCTTTGTGTAGCTCAATTATGGTTTTTAGTTCATTTAAACCCTCTATTGTCAGAGTTATATCATGCCCTTGAGAAGCTGCTATAAATCCAAGAGTTATCATCTGCTTGTCTTTAAAGCCGTTTACGGTTATAGGTGAATCTGGATTGTTGTATGCCATAGCCAAAAGAAGTTCTGCTTTGCTTCCCGCCTCCAAACCGTAATTTAGATGAGTGCTGTTTTTAAGCATAGGTAAAAGGTAGTTTGGAAGCTGGTTGACTTTAAGGGGGAAAACTGCATAAAAAGAGGAGTCGTATTTGTATGACTCAATAGCTTTATTAAAGGTAGAATAAAGTGTTTCTATCTGTTTTTTTGTGATATGGGGAAACCTAAGAATCAAAGGACCGCTGTTGCCTTCATCTTTTGTTTGTTCTATAAGTTCTAAAATAGTAGGTTTGTTTGCATAATTTATTCTTACTTTATCGTTATCAATTATGAAATTGTCATCACCCCAAATATCTATACCGTAATTATTCAATGATTTTCCTAATTATTTATCTTTTATTTAATTGTGATTATATCCAATTAATATAAAATTTTTACCTCTTATATTATTATCTTCATTTGATATTTAACATTTTTAAGATATAATCGCAAAAATATTATATATAGAGGAAATAGTTTATGGTATATACTAAAGAAGAATTTAAAGCAAAAGTAACTGATATTCAAGCTCAAAGCTGGTACAAAAATCCAATCGGTTTTGGTATCGCTAGAGTAGACAGAGGACAGCTTAACGCAGATAAAATATTACAAGCTACCTATCCTGTAGTTAACTGGAATGAAAATTTTGGAAGTGCAGCTATTTTTATGGATGCATTTAAAAGCTCAGGTGTTGAAATAGATACAAGTGCAAGTGAAGCGGTTCTTGATATAAGTGATGAATTTTTAACAAATTGTATTGAGTTATTTAGACCTTATATCCCTGAAGCAAAAGGGGAAGATCACAAAAACGTACAACTTATCTCAAACCTTTCGTCACTTCCAAGAGAGCTTGGGTTAACTGCAAATGATTTTAAAGTTGTATTTATATTTGAAGATGCAAATCCTTCTAGTGTAGAGAGTGCATACTTAAAGCTTTATGCTCTTTCAAACGGTAAGGCAGAGCTTAGAAATATCAATCTAAACGGTGCATTTGGACTATTACACAATGTTGCATGGTCTGGAAATACTCCAATCGAGCTAGACTGGTTAAGAGCAAACGAGCTTACTTTAAAGCTTACGGGTAAATATCCACAAATTGATATGGTAGATAAGTTCCCAAGATTTTTAAGCCATGTAATACCGGCTGATAACACAAGAATCCTTGATACAAGCAAAGTAAGATTCGGTGCACAATTAGCTGCAGGAACTACTGTTATGCCTGGGGCTTCTTATATCAACTTTAATGCAGGAACATTAGGTCCAGTAATGGTTGAAGGTAGAATATCATCTTCTGCAATCGTTGGAAGCGGATCTGACGTAGGCGGGGGAGCATCTATCTTAGGCGTTCTTTCAGGAACAGACGGTGAACCAATTACTATAGGTGAAAACTGCATGTTAGGTGCAATGTCAAGTACCGGTATGTCTTTAGGAGATGGTTGTTTTGTTGAGATGGGAACAGTTGTTCATGAAAGTATGCCATTCTTTATTGAAAAAAAGCAACTTGAATTAATAAATAGTGTAAATAAAGGTTGTGAAATTTCTGAAGATGGTAAAACTTTAGTACAAATCACATATATTGATAAAAATGGTAATAGTGTGGAGAAGTCTGGATATTACTTTATGGGTAAAGAGATAATGTCTAGAAAGGGTATTCAATTTAGAGATGACAAATTAGCTGGAATGATGATTGCATTTAGAAGTAAAAAAGAAGTGAAACTTAACGAGGATTTACACTAAGATGCTAAAAGAGTTGGGGACTATTGCTTTATTTTTAGGAGTAGTTCTTAATGCTTATCATTACTTTAAACTTCATAAATGGAGCAAAAAGGATAAAAGTTTTGATCTAATTTTAAAAATTGTTAACGACTTAAAAGATATTAGAAGTAAAATTTTAGAAGCTGAAGATCAATATATTAAGTTCTCACAGAGGATATTACAATATAGTTATAATGCTACTTGTACAGATGAGTTTGGAAACCAAATTCCTAAAATTGAAGGAAAACCACCTAAGAATTTATGTTATCAATTTATGAAATTTGAAGAAAAAACTATAAAGGTATATAAAGACTATCTTTTTATTGTTAAATTCAAAAAATCTATGCAGGAAGAAAAATTTCTTGATTGTAAGATAACTGAAAAGTTCACATTAGAAATTGAAAAAGAAATAAGAAATAGACTACATAATTTATTTGTATCTTTTTGTTTTTTAGATGAAACTATAGAAATAGATCATAATCAAGAGTTTCGTACTATGAATAATTATTTCAATTGTAATAATTTAGATGAATTATTTGTGGAGCTAGAGTAGTGCTGCTTTATCAACCGTTAAATGGGTATTGCTACAACAGCGATACCCATTTTTTATATAATTTTATACTTGAAAATCTAAAAAGTTTTAAAAATATAAAAGGGGAGCTTTTAGATATAGGAAGCGGTAGCGGAGTATTGGGTCTTTTAATAGCAAGAGACCATGAAAAATTAAATCTGCATCAGTGTGAGATACAGGAGGTTTTTCAGTTTTTATCACAAAAGAACAGTGAAGTAAACAAGATAGAAAACAAAATATTTAAGCAGTCTGTAATTGAGTGTGAATTCAATATGCAGTTTGATTATATTGTTTCAAATCCACCCTTTTACCACTCAGATGTGATAAAAAGTGAAAATGAGATTATTAAAATAGCAAGATATAATGACAGTATGCCGTTAGAGAGCTTGATTGCAAAAGTATCAAAGCTTCTTAAACCTCAGGGGAAATTCTTCTTTTGTTATGATGTTAAGCAGCTAAATGATATTATCATTCAGTTAAATAAAGCAAAGGTCAATATTGAAGCTATTCAATATCTACATCCAAAAGTTTCTAAGGAGGCTACTTTAGTTATGATATATGCAAGAAAAGGCTCTAAATCAAAACTAAAAGTACTTCCCCCTTTGGTTATGTTTGATCAAAACGGTAAGTTTACACAAGAGGTAAATGATATATATGATATATGTGCAACGCACAGTATAAAATGTGAAGTGGAAGTGTAAGTAAATGCTTGAAAATAAAGATTATCCATATAGGTTTGATTCTGCTGTTTGCGCACAATGTGAGGGGAACTGCTGTATAGGTGAGTCTGGATATATCTGGATAAATAAAGAAGAGATTATAAAATTATCAGAACATTTGGGTATCAGTGTAGAAGAGTTAGGTCAGAACTATCTTTTAAAAGTTGGTTACAGATACTCTTTAAAAGAGAAAAAAATCGGTGACAATAATTATGCTTGTATCTTTTTTGATCTTGAAAAAAAACAATGCAGTGTATATGAAGCTCGTCCAAATCAATGTAGAACATTTCCTTTTTGGGAATATTTTAAAGATAAAGTTCAAGAGGTAAAGCAAGAGTGTCCGGCTATAGTACAGTAGGTTTTTTTTGTGGAATCGCTTTAATGTTTTCAGCTTGTGTAAATCAACCTGAAAGAAAGCATGTAAATCCAAAAGAGGATCTAAATATCTTAATGGTTTTAGACTCACAGATACACGGTAAAGGTGATCTTAGTTTAAAGTATTTTTATGAACTTTATAAGATTACAGGTAAAAAGAACTATCTAATAAGTGCTTTAAATTACAGTTTTGATGAAAAAAGATTTGACTTAATGGCTGAACTTTCAAAAGATGGGATAGAGAAGTTTGAAAAAGATGAGATATATTTTAAAAAACAGCTTATAGTTTCATATGTGGGATTAAAAGAGTTTGATAAGGCTATAAAAGAGGCTAAAAAACTTGTTGAAGTATATCCTACACCAGCAAACTATGAAATAGTAGCTAATACTTATTATACTAAAAAAGATTACCAAAATGCGTTGAGTTATTATGAAAGCGCATATACTCTACGTCAGAATGAATCAACTTTGATAAAACTAGCCGTAATTCTATATACATATTTAGATAAAAAAGATGTTGCTTTAGCACATCTTGAAACTTATGTTGAACAGTTTGGCTGCGGAAAAGAGGTTTGTAACAGATTGCTCTTGATATATCAAGAGCAGGGTAATATCGACGGTATGATCTCTATCTTGAGTAAAAAGTATGATAAAATAAAAGATAATGAAAATTTAAAACAAACTGCTACCGTGATAGAGGGTCTTATAGTTTCCCTTTTGGAGAAGAAAGATATTAAACTGGCTATTGAATTTCTTGAAAAGCATAAGACGGATAATACTAAACTATTTACACTATATTATCAAGACGGTCAATTAGAAAAAGCTTTGAAATTTACACAAAGCCTATATAATAAAACAAAAGATACGGATTTGCTCGGAAGAATCGCAATGCTGGAGTTTGAACTCTCTAATAATAAAAGAGAAGTATTAAAAAGTGTTTTAAATAACTTTGAAAAGACACTAAAAGGGGGGAGTAATAATCCAGGGTATCAAAACTATTACGGTTATTTATTAATAGAGTATGATATAGATATTAAAAAAGGTTTAAGCCTTGTAAAGGAAGCCTTAAAAAGTGCTCCAAATAATATCGCTTATTTAGACTCTTTGGCATGGGGTTATTATAAACTTGGATTATGTAAAGATGCTTATGAAGTGATCTTAAAAGTTATAAAAGTGACCGGTCTTAAAGATGATGAGATAAAAACACATTGGGAAAAAATTAAAAATTGTAAGGGAAATAGATAAAATGATTTTAGATGAAATTATAGAAAAAACAAAATACGATCTTGAAAAAAGAAAAAAAGAATATAGTATAGACTGGCTTGGGAGAAGTTTGGCATATAATCCTTACCCTCCAAGGGATGTAAAGTCTTATTTAAGAGCCAGTGAAGATGAGCCCGTTAGAATAATTGCGGAAGTAAAAAAAGCAAGTCCAAGCAAGGGTATAATAAGAGAGGATTTTGATCCTTTATTTATTGCACAAGAGTATAGTAAAAACGGTGCAAATGCCATATCTGTTCTTACGGAACCTCACTATTTTAAGGGTGATCTGGAATATTTGACAGGTATTAGAAGATATGTGGATACACCTCTTTTAAGAAAAGATTTTATTTTCGATAAATATCAAATAGTTGAGGCTTTGGTATTTGGTGCTGATTTTATTTTGCTTATTGCAAAAGCACTTTCAAAAACTGAATTAAAAGAGTTGTATGAGTATGCTATACATTTAGGTCTTGAAGTTCTTGTGGAGATACATGACAAAGAGGATTTACGAAAAGCTATATCTTGCGGGGCTACAATTATTGGTATAAATCACAGAAATCTTGATACTTTTGAGATGGATATGGAGCTTTGTGATAAACTTATACCTTTGATCCCTAACGGGAAAATCATTGTTGCGGAAAGCGGAGTAAGCGATACGGAAACAATAAAAAGATTAAGCGGTATAGGTGCCGATGCATTCTTAATCGGTGAACACTTTATGAGACAAGATGATATTGGTGCCGAAGTAAGAAGACTTAAAAACAGTTGTAGTTAAAAGTATATAAAATGAAAACAAAAAATTTAGTATTTACAGGCTTATTATCCACCTTTTTATTTTCAGGTTGTGTACATACGGTTGGACAATATACTCCTGATATTATAATACCAAAGGATAAGATAATACAAAAAGTATCTATGGAAAATTATAATAATAATGTTGTCATACAGAACAGAGCAGGGGGAGTTTTTTGCTCTTTAGACAGTATGATAACACTACCTGATAATCAGCCTATAAATTTATATATATCTGACGCTTTAAAGTCTGAACTTGTTTTTAACGGTTTATATGATAAAGACTCTTTTCAGAAGATATATATAACGCTGGAAGATTTTGAGTCAGGGTCTGATTTTGGTTTTAGTTATTGGAAGTTTGAAATAACAGTAAAAACTCAAAGGGGATACGGTTATAAGGTATATTCAATATATAAACATGACGGTCTGCCAAATGCAGATGAAAGTTGCATAGATCATACCTCCCATTTTGTTCCGGCTGTAAAGCAGCTGGTAAATGAAATAGTTAAAGATCCTTCATTTCATAATTTGTTCGTTAATTAATTTATATTTGTTTATAGTAAAGGCAGATTTACCGCCTTTATCTATTACCAGTTTTTTATTATATCCTCAAATACTTTCGCAAGATCCTCTACCTCTTTTACGCTTGTTCTTTCATTTACGGCATGAATAGTATCATTGATCACTCCAAACTCTACAGTATCTATTTTATACTGTCCAAAAAACCTAGCATCGCTTGTGCCGCCTGCAGTACTTAGTTTTGTATCTATTGATGAGATATTTTTTATACTTTTTTGTATAGCTTTTACAACTTTAGTGTTTGCATCTGTTACAAAAGGGTATGAGCCTTGCGTTAGTTTTAAACCGTAGTCTAAACCTTTAAATACAGAAGCGATAAACTCTTTTATAGTTTCTTGATCCGTATTAGTATTGTTTCTTACGTTAAACATCATATTTAATTTATCAGGAGTTACATTGGTTACTTGCATACCTGATCGTATATCTGTAACTACAAATTTACTTGGACTAAAGAACTCATCGCCGTTATCCAGATCATATCCTGCTATTTTTGGCAATATTGGAGCTATCTTTTCTACAGGATTTATAGTTTTTTCAGGATACGCAGCATGTCCCTGCTTGCCTTGAAGTTCTAAATATCCGTTGATACTTCCACGACGTCCCACTTTTATAGCATCTCCAAAAATCTCTTCACAAGTGGGTTCCGCAACTATTGCAGATTTTGGAAGTATATTATTTTGTTTTAGATACTCAAGAACTTTTACCGTACCGTTTATGGCATCTCCCTCTTCATCTGAAGTAAGAAGCATAGATAAAGTGCCGTTAAAGTTTTGTGTATGTTTGCAGGCATAAAGAAAAGCGGCAACTCCACTTTTCATATCCTGAGTTCCTCGTGCAGTTATTATACCGTCAACTACATTTGCTTCAAAAGGATCACAACTCCACCCCTCTCCTGTGGGTACTACATCTATATGTCCCGCAAAACAAAGATGATCATCACTTTTGTTAAATTTTTTATAATAAAATCTATTTGTTACATCTTCTATATCAATTTTTATAACTTCCCATGAGTCGCCTAGATACTCCTCTATAAAGTCATATATCCCCTTATCATCGGGGGTTATACTTTTAAACCTAAGAAGTTTTTGAAAAAGTTCAATAATATTCATATCTATCCTATTTTTATTTTTGCTTATTTTAGCTAAAATTAGATTTAATACAAAATTAAAACTTTAATTTACAAAGGGAAATCATATGCATTTAGATGTTACACCGGAAGTGATCGTATCACAATTAGAGATTGGTAAAACTGATTCTGTTCTAGAACAAACAAAAAAAGCTATAGAAAATACAAAAGATTTTGACAAATTTGCAAAACATATTATAAGCTTAAATGATAAACTAAAACATATGCATGCATATGTGGCTTTATCGAACAGTGAACCATACTTTAAAATAAAATGTGACAGCCAAAATGACAGTCAAGAGATAATAGAGGAGTTTACGCAAGAGGTTCAACACTTTAGTGAAAAATATCATGTGGAGCTTAAAAAAGTAGAAAATAAAGAGGTATATTATATTTTAGGTAAAAACTAAAATATTTTTTCTATTTATAAAAAAGGTGAAGATTTAATTCTTCCCCTTTTTTATTCAAGATCACTTTATCTGTTTACAAGCTCCTCAATCTTACCAACGATTGACGGATCTTCCAGTGTTGATATATCTTGTGTAATAGGTTCACCTTTTACGATAGATCTTAATATTCTTCTCATGATCTTGCCTGATCTTGTTTTAGGCAGGTCTGGAACAAATGCCATATCATCACAAAGTGCAATTGCACCTATCTCGTTTTTAATGATACCGTTGATCTCTTTCATATTTTCCAGTTCATCTGCAACACCTTCGTCAGATTTTAGTACAATATAAGCAAAGATACCTTCCCCTTTTATTTCATGTGGTTTACCTACAACTGCAACGGACGCTACATTGTCATGTTTTTTAATTGCAGCTTCAACTTCAGCCGTACCCATTCTGTGACCAGATACATTAATAACATCATCAGTTCTACCTGTAATAGTTATATAACCCTCTTCGCTCATCATTGCACCGTCACCTGTGAAATATACAGGTTTACCATCTTTTTTACAATCACCGAAGTATGATTTTTTAAATCTTTCACCGTCATTCCAGATAGTTCTGATCATCGAAGGCCAAGGCTTAGTAACACACATAAAACCTTTTTCACCAATCTCGGTCGGTGTTCCGTCCTCTTCAATGATCTCAGCCATAATTCCAGGAAGAGGGAACGTAGCACAGCCCGGTTTAATTGGAGTAGCAGCCGGAAGCGGAGAGATCATATGCCCTCCTGTTTCAGTTTGCCAGTAAGTGTCAACGATAGAACATTGGCTTCCACCAACCTCTTCATAGTACCATTTCCATGCCGGAGGATCTATAGGCTCACCAACAGTTCCAAGAATTCTTAATGATGAAAGATCATATTTACTTGGCTCATCGGAACCTGTTTTATGAAGCAGTCTAATTGCCGTAGGTGCCGTATAGAATTGATTGATCTTGTACTCCTCAACCATTCTCCAACAACGTCCTGCATCAGGGAATGTTGGAACACCTTCAAACATAACTGTAGTTGCACCTGCAGCCAAAGGTCCGTATACTATATAAGTATGACCCGTGATCCAGCCGATATCAGCCGTACACCAGTAAGTGTCGTTGTCTTTTATATCAAATACCCACTCCATAGTCATCTGTGCCCATAGGATATATCCTGCAGATGAGTGTTGTACACCTTTTGGTTTACCTGTTGAACCTGAAGTATAAAGTAAGAATAACGGATCTTCTGATTCCATAGGTTCCGGTTCACATACGGAAGATTCAGTTTTTACAAGTTCATTGTAAGAGTAATCTCTCCCTGCCACCCACTCTATATCTTCACCGTTTCTCTCAACGATACAAACCTTTTCAACGCATTCACAACCTTCAGCTAAAGCTGTATCTACAACAGGCTTTAACATATAAGGTTTACCTTTTCTGTATGCACCGTCAGCAGTTACAACAAGCTTGGCTTGAGCATCTATGATTCTGTCTCTTAATGCTTCGGCAGAGAACCCGCCAAATACAATTGAGTGTATAGCACCGATTTTTGCACAAGCCAGCATTGTTACGGCGGCTTCCGGGATCATAGGCATATATACAACAACTCTATCACCTTTTTTTACACCAAACTTATTTTTGAACATATTAGCTGTTTTATTTACTTCGTAAGCTAACTCTCTGTAAGTTAAGATCTGCTGATCACCGTTATCACCTTCAAAGATAATAGCAGCTTTGTTTTTCTTCGTATCTAAGTGTCTGTCAACACATTGGTGTGCAACATTCATTTGACCGCCGCTGAACCATTTATAGAACGGTGCTTTAGATTCATCTAATATAGTATCGTATTTTTTAAACCAATCAATCTTTTCATCGGCAAACTTAGCCCAAGTACCTTCATAGTCAGACTTAAACTCATCCATCAATTCATTATATTCACACATGTTCTTTATCAAAGGTTCATTAAACTTTGTTTTTATCGGATTAAAAATATTTTCCATGATATGCTCTCCTAATTTTTTTACTAAGAAATATTATAATTATTAACCATAGCATTTTCATAGCATTTGCTGTAAATATAGTTAATTAACAAAGAAACTTTACTTTTAGTAACAAAATTTAAATATATTAAATTTAACTTTTAATTTTAAAATTAATACCTATTTAATTTTATTGTTCCAAACACGCTAGTTAAAAACTATGCACTTTAGTGCAAGGCTTTAGCTTCTACAAATTTCTAAAAAGCTAGAATAAGGAATGAGACACGGGAACCACACAGTAAGCCAAATACAA
>JAYEMD010000074.1:0-17222 GCA_034717895.1 Campylobacterota bacterium
TACGATGATGCGAATATAAAAAACAAAATAAAAAAGATGGAAAAAGAGCTGTTTTTAAAGCTTAAAGAGCATGATAGCTCTATTGAAACCATTATAGAGAATAGATCAAAAGAGTTTATATTTACTGTTTTTGCAATTTTGATAATTATGATAGCTTTGATTAGTATATTATCATACAACTATGTACTAAAACCTCTGAATTTGTTAAAAAAAGCATTAAATAGTTTTTTTATGTTCTTGCAAAATAAGACAGACAATATACAAAAGATACAAATTGACACAAGTGATGAGTTTGGTCAGATGGCAAGAACATTAAATGAAAATATAGCAACAAGTTCAAAACTTCATAAGCAGATCCAGGAGTTAAACAGTAATCTTGAATATAAAATTATAGAAAGAACAAAAGAGTTAGAAACACAAAAGCAAAAAGCAGAAGATGCAACCAAAGCAAAATCAGAGTTTTTGGCAAATATGTCCCATGAGATCAGGACACCTATGAACGGTATTATTGGTATGAGTCATCTTGCACTGCAAACTATGCTGGATGATAAACAAAGAAATTATATTAAAAAAATTGACGATAGTGCAAAATTACTTTTAGGGATAATCAATGATATACTTGATTTCTCAAAAATAGAAGCGGGAAAGTTATCTATAGAAAAAGTTGAATTTGATCTGTTTAAAATAGTTGATAATGTTATAAACCTTATAGAGTTTAAAGCTCATGAAAAAAACCTTGATCTTGTAGTGGGGTATGATGATAATATAGAAAAAATATATTATGGAGATAGTTTAAGGGTATCGCAGGTTCTTACAAACCTATTAAGCAATGCGGTAAAATTTACAAATAGCGGAGAGGTATCACTTATTATCTCCTCCATATCAAAAAGCAGATTGAGATTTGAAGTAAAAGATACAGGTATAGGGATGACCAAAAAACAACAAGACAACTTATTTAAGTCATTTTCTCAAGCAGATGGAACTATCACTAGAGATTACGGAGGTACCGGACTTGGTTTGGCCATTTCAAAACAATTGGCTCTTATGATGAACGGGGATATATCTGTAGAAAGTATTTATAAAAAAGGAACTGCATTTTGTTTTGAGTGTGAACTAAAACCTGTAAAACAAAAAAAGAGATACAAGCTATTTCATAATAAAAAAGTATTAATTGTGGATGATAATAAAAGATGGCATGAGATATTAAAATCTTTACTTTTAAAATTCGGTATTGAAGCACATAGTGCATTTAATGCTAAAGAAGCAATGGATATGATGTACAATTGTGAGGGGAGTTTCGATCTTATACTTATGGATTGGAATATGCCTGAAGTTGACGGAATAGAAGCATCCAAACAGATATTAAAGATGTGTGCCATATGTCCTAAAAAAGGTGTGTGTGGAAGAGAACTGCCTCCTACTATAGTTATGGTAAGTGCCTTTAGACAAGAGAGCATATCAAAGCTTGCAAAAGATGCGGGGATAAGAACATTTATACAAAAACCTGTAAACCCTTCAATACTCAATGATATATTAACTGATATTTTTATAGAGAATAATATTTTAGATAATATTACAAAAAAGAGCTTAAATCAAGAAAAACCAAATCTAAAAAATAAAACAATTTTATTAGCAGAAGATAATATGACAAATCAAGAGATAATCATAGGTCTTCTTGAAAATACAAACTGTACACTTCATATAGCACACAACGGTAAAGAAGCGGTTGATATGTTTGGTGATAAAAAATACGATCTTATACTTATGGATATGCAGATGCCCGTATTGGACGGTATAAGTGCAGCTAAAAAGATTAGGGAACAAGACAATAATATACCGATCATTGCATTAACTGCCAATGCAATGAAGGAAGATAAAGCAAGTTCTAAAGAGGCAGGGATGAACGAGCACTTAAATAAACCAATTGATGTGGATATGTTTTATGAAACTTTAGCTTCTTTTTTAAATACTAACGAAAAAGTGAATATAAAGATTGATGAAAAAGATGATATCCAATTGCCAAGCTTTAAAACTATTGATGTTGAATCTGGTCTAAAACATATAGCAGGGAACAAAAAAGTTTATATCTCCATCCTTGATGATTTTTATAATGATTTTAGTAACAAAACAATTGAAGAGTTTGAAGAGGAGGATAATATGCTTATACATACCCTTAAAGGACTAAGCGGTAATATCGGGGCAAAATCACTCTATGATATTGTAAAAAAAGTTGATGAGAACAAAGATAAAACACTTTTACCAAAGATGTACAAAGAGTTGACTTATGTAATTGATGAACTTAAAATCTTAGAGAAAAGTAGTAAACAATTACAAAAGCTTTCTGTAACTAAAGAAAAAACAGATCAACTCTTTAATGATCTAAAAAAAGCTTTAGAAACAAAAAGGTTAAAGAATATTACCCCTGTAATGGAAAAGATAGAAAAATATGAGTTAATAGATGAATACAAAAAGCAATTTAAAGAGATCAAGACTCATATAGATAATTTTGATTATAAAAAAGCATTAAGTATATTAGGTGAGGATAAAAGATGAGACTATTAAAATATATATTATTAGGAGTATTGTTTATAAATAACCTTTATTCCCAAACAATAAATTTAACTAAAGATGAAAAACGATATCTTTTAAAACACCCAGTAATTAACGTAAGTAATGAAAATGATTTTGCTCCGTTTGATTTTGCAATTGATAAAAAACCTATGGGTTATAGTATTGATTTACTTGATCTTCTTAGTACTAAAATCGGTGTAAAGATAAACTATATAAACGGATATAGTTGGTCAGAACTTTTAAATATGTTTAAAAATAAAAAAATAGATCTTTTACATACTATCAACAAAACACCACAAAGACAGAAGTATGGAGAGTTTTCAAATTCATATATTAGATATAAAACAAGATTTATTATTAATGAAGATTTAGGTGAGATCAAAAGTATATCTCAAATAGGAGATAAAACAGTTGCCGTAGGTAGAAATTACTCAAGTCATGAATTTCTAAAAACAAATTATCCAAATATAAAGTTACTCTATTTTGATACATTGGATGAGGTGTTTGAAGCAGTTTCTAACGGTGTTGCAGATCTTACTGTTATAAATGAGATTGTTACAAACTATAAGATTAAAACATTACATTTAAATAATATAAAAATATCGGGCTGGTTTAAAGAGTTTGACAAGAGTGAAGCACAAAAGTATCATTTCTTTACTCAAAAAGATGCAATCCCACTAAATAGCATGCTAAATAAAGCATTAAAATCTTTGACACTTCAAGAGATAGAGGAGCTAGATAAAAAGTGGCTTGGTGAAAAAGCTTTAACAAAAAATATATTTTTTACCCCAGAGGAAAAAGAATTTTTAAAAGCACATTCCACTGTAAATCTTGCATCATCTTTAGGATATGAGCCGTTTGTGATACAAAATAGCGATGGCAGCATAACCGGACATGACAGAGAACTTTTAAATCTAATAGAGGAGCAAACCAGCTTAAGATTTAATTTAACTTTAGGAAACTGGAAAGAGTTACAACAAAAAGCACAAAACAAAGAGTATGATGGATTAACTACAGCAGGTTATACAAAAGATAGAGAAAAATATTTTCAAAGAACAAAAGGGTATATAACATTATCCCCTTTTGTAATTACAAATAAAAACAATCATCAAATATTTCAAAGTATAGATGACTTAGATGGAAAAACCGTAGTTTTAGAAAGGGGAAATAGCTTTTTTACCAATACGGTAAAAGCTTTAAATAGAGATATAAAAATCAAATATGTGGATACTATATCTGAAGTTTTACAAACAGTTGCATCTAATAGGGCATACTTTACCGTATATGATGAATCAGGATTTTATCTTGCAAAGAAATTGGGTCTTTTTTCTATGATAGAAGCACCGTTTTCTATAGGAACTCCTTTTGATACAATGTTTTGGATAAGAAAGGATTGGCCGCAACTTGTCTCGATCATCAACAAATCACTAGATAATATCTCACATGATAAAAAAGTAATATTAAGACAGAAGTGGTTTAGCAGTTCAAAAAAAACAAATACCACAAATCTTAAAAAAGATGATAAAGTTTTTTTAAACAAAAATGAAAAAGAGTATATATCAAAAAATAAAATTATAAAAATGTGTAACAATCCTGATTATGCACCCATAGAATTTAGTGTGGAAGCTATTGATGATAATAAAATAAAGCACCACACAATGGCTGGAATTGCCATAGATACACTTTTTTTACTTGAAGAAAAATTAGGGGTGACTTTTAAACATATTCATACAGATAGCTGGAAAGAATCTCAAGAGTTTCTAAAAGAGAAAAAGTGTGATATTCTTCCAAGTGCAATACAAAATAATGGAAGATTAAAATATGCGATATTTACCGACCCTTATATAAAACTGAATCTTGGTGCAATAATAACTAAAAAAGACAAGCCGTTCGTAAATTCACTAGATAATGTTATAGATAAAACTATTTCAAGAAAAGGAAGTTCAGGTATGGTAAATCTTTTAGAAAAGAGATATCCAAATGTAAAAATAAATAAGACAAATACAACAAAAGAGGCTTTTTTAAGTGTTGCAAAAGGGGAAAGTTATTCCACAATTGCGACACTCCCCGTTGCTGCGTATTATATAAAAAAATATGCACTTGAGGATCTGCAAATATCCGGCTATACGGATATAAATTATCAATTAAGAATAGCTGTTCGTGATGATAAGCCTATATTAAGAGATATTTTAGATAAAGCTTTAAAAAATATTCCTAAGAAAACTCATCAGGAAGTTTTTGACAATTGGACAGGTATTGAGGTGAAACAGTCTGTTGATTATAGATTTTTTTATTATATATTAGGGGCAGCGTTATTTGTGATTGTTATTGCTATATTATGGAATAGAAGATTATCTAAAGAGAAAGCCAAAGCTCAGGCGCTTGCAAACCAAAATAGTCAACTTGCACAGAGATTTAAGTTAGCTCTGGGTATTGGAAATATGGGTACCTTTGAGTGGGATATGGTCAATAATGCGATTATATGGAATGATGACAATCATATTATATTTGGAACAGATAAAAACAGTTTTAAACCGGATATTGAAAAATTCATGAAGTTTATTCCACAATATGAGATGGATAATATAAAAGGTGCGATAGATCTTGCAATATCATCAAAAGAATCCGTAAAAATAGACCACTACATAATAAGAGAAAACGGTGAATTAAGATTTGTCAGTGAGAATTTTAAGGTTGTAGATTATGATGAAGAGGATAACCCTTTAAAGATGGTTGGTTCACTAAAGGATATAACGGCTCAAAAAGAGCTAGAGATGAATCTTATAAAAGCAAAAGAGAAAGCGGAAGAGAGTACCAAAGCCAAATCTAACTTTCTTGCCAATATGTCCCATGAGATAAGAACACCTATGAACGGAATTACAGGGATGACCCATTTGGCTCTTGAAACACAAGATATAAAAAAACAAAAAGAATATATAAAAAAGATCGACTCAAGTGCAAAAAATCTTTTGGAGATCATAAAAGATATACTTGATTTTAGTAAAATTGAAGCAGGTAAATTAAATATAGAAAAAATAGATTTTACCATAGAGAGTGTTTTGTCAAATCTAAAAAATATTGTTGAATTAAAAGCATATGAAAAAGATATAAAATTTAATATATTTTATAAAAGTGAAGGTGATATATTTTTTGGAGATCCTGTACGTATAGGTCAAGTGTTGGTAAATCTTGTGAATAATGCAATAAAATTTACCAATAAGGGTGGTGTAGATGTTGAAGTTGAAGCTTTTGAAAATAATATCGTAAGATTTAGGATAAAAGACAGCGGTATAGGTATCAGTAAAGAGCAGCAGGAAAAGCTTTTTGAGTCATTTTCTCAAGCAGATGACACTATTACGAGAAAATACGGCGGTACGGGACTTGGACTTACCATATCAAAACAGCTTGTTGATCTAATGGGCGGTAAGATCTATTTAAAAAGTGAACTTGATAAAGGAAGTGAGTTTATCTTTGAGATAGAACTTCCAAAAGGTGAAGTTACCAATATAAAAAAGGAGGAAAAAACCTTTGTTCAGCTTCAAGAGGAGATCACTCTTTTAAGCGGTTCACATATACTTTTAGCTGAAGACAATTCTATAAACAGGGAGATAATACACTCTATACTTGACAACAGCGGAATAATAATAGATGATGCTTATGACGGATCAATGGCAATTGAGATGTTTAAAACAGCTCCGAATAAGTATGAGTTGATACTTATGGATATTAATATGCCTATAGTAAGCGGTAATGAAGCTGCAAAAGAGATAAGAGAACAAGATAAAGATATACCTATCATTGCCCTAACAGCAAGTGCAATGAAAAAAGATATAGAGCAAACTAAAAAAGCAGGTATGAACGAACACTTGAATAAACCTATAGATATTGAAAAAATATACACTATTCTTTTAAAGTATATAAAAAAGAAGCTTACTAAAAAAGAGTTTGAAGAGATACAAGATACAAATTATATACAAATAGATGAACAACAAAAAGATAAGCTGTTTAGAGAGCTTGAGGAAGAGGTAAAGAGTAAGAGGCTTAAAAGGTGTCGACCTGTTATCAAAGAGATAGAAAAGTATAAACTATCTGATCAGGATGAAACTATTTTTCAAAAGGTTAAATATTATGTTGAAGAGTTAGAGTTTAAAAAAGCAATAGATATTTTAGAAGATAAAGGGGAATAAAATATGGAAACAATACTTGTAGTTGATGATACAAAAACAAATATAAAGATTTTAATAGAACTGCTTGGGGATAATTATGATGTAATAGCTGCTTTAAACGGTGAAATGGCGTTAGAGATGATTGAAGAGGAGGAGGTAGATCTTATTCTTTTAGATATTATGATGCCGCAAATGGATGGCTTTGAAGTGTGCAGAAGATTAAAAAGTGAACCGAAAACAAAAGATATCCCTATTATCTTTTTAACTGCAATGAGTGATGAACAAAGTATTGAAAAAGCATATGATCTTGGTGGAAGTGATTATGTTACAAAACCTTTTAGACCAAAAGAGTTACTAGCAAGGGTAAAGAGGGAATTACAATTGGTTACATTACAAAATGAACTAAAACTATTAGCTTCAACAGATCCTATGACAAAACTATACAATAGGAGATATTTTACAAAAGTATCTGAACATATATTGGATCTAGCACAAAGAAAAGAGGAGCCCTTATCTGTACTGATGTTAGATATAGATAAATTTAAATCTATAAATGATAGTTACGGTCATGCGATTGGGGATGATGTTATTATTAAACTCTCAGAGATATTAAAAGCTTATCAAAGAAAAAGTGACATAGTTTGTAGATATGGGGGAGAAGAGTTTGTGATACTACTTCCAAATACAAATATAGATGGTGCAACTGTTGTTGCAAATAAGATAAGAGAAGTGGTAGAGCAAAACAGAGTTTTACTTGATACAAAAGAAGTTTTAAAGTTTACTGTAAGTTTAGGTGTATCTCAAGTTGATCTTGAAAATGAGAAAGATATGGAAAAAGCTTTAAATAATGCTGATGGAGCACTTTATGAAGCTAAAAAGAATGGACGAAATATGGTTGTAAAATATTGTTGAATTAACAAAGTATTAACTATAATATAATATAATTCACTATGAGTAATGAAAATCAAGAAAAATCTATATTAAAAAGAATCGCCCCTATATTAACTGTAGGAGTTATAGTATTAATAATCATTTTACTATTTTTATCAATATCCACATCTCAAAATATGACAGTCGTATATACGGGTAATGTGGATAGGAAACCTGTAAATATAATACTTGGAAAGTTTCAAGACAGTGACTGCGGAATGGTGATTGATGATATAACCTATGCATCTCAAGTTGTATCAAAAGATGGAAAAACATGGTTCTTCCATGACCACGGCGGTATGGTAAACTGGATAAAGAACAAACCTTTTAAAGATACGGCAGTTATCTGGGTGATGGCAAAAGATACAAAAAAATATATAGACGGAAGATCTGCTTGGTACAGTAGAACCGACTCTACACCAATGTTTTATGGATTTGGAGCGTATAAGAATAAAGCTGATGGTCTTATAGATTATGATACTATGTTCTTACATATGGTAAGAGGGGAACATCTTGGCAATCCTAAGATCAAAAAAATGCTTTTGGAGGATAAATAGTGGAAACAGTTGATATAATCTCAATAATAACCATAGCATTCTTAGGATCATTCGGTCACTGTATCGGTATGTGTGGAGGTATTGTTATAGCCTACAGCAGTACAAAGGTACAGCAGCAGTGGAGCAAAGCACAACAGTCCATTGCACATATTCTTTACTCACTCGGCAGGGTTCTTACATATGCACTACTAGGGGCTGTGTTTGGTTACTTGGGTGGAGTTGCCACTTTTTCAAATACGGCAAACGGAATACTTTGGCTTGTAGCCGGTAGTGCTATGCTTTTAACGGGGCTTTCACTTTTGGGTAAGATAAAGTTCTTAACTCTTATTGAACACTCTGTATCAAAATCAAACTGGTACAGTCAGACCTTTAAATCTCTTTTATCAAGTCAGACATTTTTAAGTTTTTTCCTACTTGGGATGCTCAACGGTCTGCTCCCTTGCGGTTTTGTATACTTTTTTGCAATAACTGCAGCTAGTACTGCCGACCCTTTTTACGGGGCACTTGTGATGGTGATATTTGGACTAAGCACCATACCTGCACTTTTCTCACTTGGTTTTTTTGTAGGGCTGTTTAAACAAAGCGGTTTACGAGGTATTATGATAAAACTTGCAGCTATCTCTGTAATACTTTACGGTTCCTACACTATCTACAACGGATACGATTATCTGGTAAATCCGGATAGAACCATACTTGAGTGTCACTAAAATCTTAGGATGTTTTACAACAGTGCACTTATACAGATAATATTATCTATACTTCTTGTTTTTATCTCCTGGGAGATTATAAGATATATAGATAATTATCTGTTTTTTAAAGAGCTGAAGAAAAAAGTATTTCCAAAGCACTATTTAAGAGTGCTTCAAACTATCCCTTACTACAATCTTTTAGATGAAAAGATGAGATTAAAACTTCAATATAAGATGCTTATATTTATAGAAACAAAAGAGTTTATAGGGATAAAAAAAGATGTAAGTTACGAGATGAAAGTTATCATAGCTTTTTATGCCTGCTTGATGATTGTAAATAAGCAGACAGATGAGTATGATAATCTAAATACCATATATGTTTATCCATATGAGTATGTGATAGATGAGGTTAAAAGTTATGACGGTATATATACAAAACAAAAGGCTGTTATACAAGGTCAAAGTACGGGAGGTGTTGTATTTTTATCTTGGCATGACGCCAAAAAACAAAGCTTTACCTTTAAAAATCACAATGTTATAATACATGAATTCGCCCATGAACTTGACTTTGAAGACGGTGCGGCAGACGGTATGCCTGTTCTTGAAAACGGTAACTACAAGGCATTTGGAAATGTTATGTTTCATGCCTTTAAAAAGTTAAATGCAAAAACTATAGCAAACAGGTTTTTAGGAAAATATAAATTATTCGGAAACTACGGAGGAACAAATGAGGCTGAGTTCTTTGCAGTGGCAAGTGAGCTTTTCTTCGAAAAACCAAAAAGTTTAAAAGATAGTTTTCCCGATGTTTATTTTCAGCTAAAAAGCTTTTATAATATAGATACATATGAACTATTTACAAAAAAGGATAATAAGGATGTTTAATAAAAAAGGATTATTGAGTTTTTTAATTGTTTGTTTAGTGTCAAGTTTTGTTTGGGCTAAAGATGAAGTTTATCTTCTGCCAAACGATTCAAAGAGATTTTATAAAGAGTTAAAAACTAGTATAAAAGATGCTAACAGCGTAATAGATATAGCTGTTTATAATTTTGAATATAAAAAAGTTGCTAAACTTTTAAAGAAAGCTGCAAAAAAAGGTGTGCAGATAAATATAGTATTTGATAAAAATAAGTTAAAAAAAGATGCTGCTATTTATGACAATATCTGTGATAAAAAGAATATAAATTGTCTTATCAAAAAAAAAGGTAAACAGCATGTAAAGCTTATCGTTATAGATAATACTACAGCAATACTTGGAAGTTTGAATCTAACTGAAGAATCATTTAAAGAAAACAATGAGTTGATATATATAACTGACCGTCAAGAAGTTCTAAAGCAACTTAATAGCAGTTTTGATGTATTATTCAAATAAAGGGCACCTCTAAAAATACCTATCATTCATAGAAGTGGAAAATAAAGAAGAGTAAATATTATTTTTACCTTAATGGTAGAAATGATATTTACGAATATTTTGCCTTAAAAATTTTCAAGCTACCCGTAGGTAACTTTAAAATTTTTAGGGTGAAATATCACTTTAGTTTCCCTTCCCTGCGGGCTTGATGTGCTTTACTTTATGCTTCGTTATAGTTCCTTGAACTAGTTTACTAGTCCTTCGAAACTATGCCTTGCCTAAAGTAAAGCACATCTAAGCTATGAACATAGGGATTTTTAGATGTGCCCTAAATAAAAGGAAAATAATCATATGTTAGAATTAGCAATAGGGGCATACTGTTTATACTTTTTAGTAAACTTTTACACATCGTTTATGCAAGTAGATTATGTACAAAAAGCAAAACAGCAAAATGCCGTAATACTTACACCTGCAAAATTCACGGTAGCAGGAAACTATGCCGTAGAATCACAAAAATTAAATCTTGGCTCGATATTGTATGAGTTTGTTATATTTTTTATCTGGATAGGTTTTGGACTTGGACTACTAGATACATTTACCTCTTCATATGAAGGGTGGCTAAAAGCCGTAGTGTTTATAGATCTGTTTATAGTTATAAACTGGATACTTGGACTTCCTTTTGAGCTTTATACAACTTTTAAACTAGATAAAAAATACGGCTTTTCAAATATGACAAAAGAGCTTTATATAAAAGATACTATCAAAAGCGGTGTGTTGTTCCTAACATTTGGTAGTGCAGTAATTGCAGCTTTGGCATGGATAATAGAGTCATTCCCCTCATGGTGGGTGTATGGCTTTGCCTTCATCTTTGCTGTTATTATTTTAATAAATATGCTTTACCCGGTTATCAGGGACAAGATGTTTGACAAGTTCTCCCCTTTGGAAGATAAAGAGCTGGAGCAAAAGATAAACAAACTTTTAGAACAGGTTGGTTTTAAAAGCAGCGGTGTATTTAGTGTAGATGCCAGCAAAAGAGACAATAGGCTGAATGCTTACTTTGGAGGTCTTGGGAGTACAAAAAGGGTAGTACTTTTTGATACTTTGGTTGAAAAACTTACTCACGATGAGCTTTTAGCGGTACTTGGACATGAATTGGGGCATTTTAAAAACGGTGATATCCTTAAAAATATAGGTATTATGGGTGTGGTTATGTTTGTATTTTTTGCAATATTCGGTAACTTACCTGAGGAACTGTTTTTAGGACTTGGACTAAACAATGAACCTTATGCGATTATTGCAATATTTATGATGTTCAGTCCTATACTTTCATTTTTTCTTATGCCCTTGATCTCTGCTATGAGCAGACACAATGAGTATGCGGCAGATGAGTTTGGAAGTGATCTTCAAAGTAAAGAGGATCTTGTAAGTGCACTTTTAAAACTTGCAAATGAGAATAAATCATTCCCTTTATCTCACCCAATGTATATTTTCTTCCACTACTCACATCCACCTTTAGTTGAGAGGTTAAAAGAGTTAGGATACACCGGAGCCGGAATAGGGCAGGCAGATAAGGGTGAAGAGTTAAAGGAAACATGCCATGTTGATTGATTATGAAAATTTAGAATCACCTAGTATCTATAAGCTTATCTCTCAGACGGTTATCCCAAGACCCATAGCTTGGATAGTTACGGAACATGCCGGTATTGTAAATATAGCACCTTTTAGTTACTTTACACCGCTTAGTTCAACTCCGCCTGCTGTTGTGGTCTCAATCGGTCATAAAGCAGACGGAGAGCCAAAAGATACTCTGCATAATATAACTACTACAAAAAAAGCGGTTATATGTTTTGTAGATGAAAAGAGCCTTGAAAAGATGCATTTTAGCTCAAAGCCCTTACCAAAGAAGAGTAGTGAGGCAAAAGAGTTTGATATAAAAACTAAAAAAATATATGATGATTTTCCCCCTATGATTCAGGGTGTTCAAAGTGCATTTTTTTGTGAATTCAATCAAACAATCGATCTTGGGGGTCCCACTATACCTGTTGTATTAAATATCAAACATCAATTTGTAGATGATGTGAGCGTTAAAGATGAACAAAGATTAACAATAGATATTAACAACATCGCAAGAGTAGGGCGAAGCTATGCAAAGCTCGGTGAGTCTTTAGATACACCAATTATACCATAATACTCTTAGGACTTTTTAGATAAAATAAGTGCTTCTTAAATTAAAAATATACGGGATAGTTATGCAGGATAATACTTTATCAAAAAACAAACAAGCTTTTTTTTCACAACTTGAATCAATATTTGCAGGTCGTGAGCTTGAAAACTTTAAGGGTAAAAGTGGATTCTCAAATCTTTTATCTATAAAAGCACAATATTTTAAACATATAAAATCTCAACTTGACAAAAATATAAATAAAACTTTCAAAGCTTCAAATACTCAAAATGAATTTTATGAAAAAGCTTATACTTTTTTTGATAGTTATTTAAATGTAACAGGTTGCCCATATTTCAACAAAACAGAATTTTATAAAAACCTTTACGAAAAAGTATATACAAATAACGAAGATACAGCATTGTTTTATAAAACAAGTAAACTATACTATGTAAAAAGTGATAGTGTACCTACAGATGCAGATTTTCAGATAAAAGACGAAGATGATGAAATAAGTAGATGTAAAGTTATATTTAACTGTAAAGAGATTAATTATACTTCAACAAATGAAAAAAAAGAATTAAAGTTTATTTTAAAAGATTTATCAAAAGCTCAAAAGTTTATAGAACTACTTGTAGTTTATAAAGAGCAAAAGATAGATTTAGGGGATGATTATAGTTTTGAATTAAACTCTAAAATTGATGAAAAAACTTTTGAACTTACATCATCAAATAAAACAAATTTGAAAAAATTTGATGAACTAATACAAAACTATGATTTAGATATAAAACCATCAGAAGTAGCAAAGGCTATACATACATATAAAAAACAAAAAGAGATAGACTTTTTTATACATAAAGATGCTGGAAATTTTTTAAAAGAACAGTTTAATTTATATATGTATAACTACTTATTTAACGATAGCGAGATTAAGTTTAATGATTGGGGTATCAATACACTTGAAAAAATTAAAAATATAAAAGAGCTTATATTTGAAACTATAGAACTTATAGCTAAGTTTGAAGATGAACTAAAAGCTATGTGGTTGAAGCCTAAGTTTGTAAGAGATTTAAACTATATCATAACACTTGATAAAATAGATGAAAAGTTTCATAATAATATTTTAAATAATGAAGAGATACAAAAAGAGTGGGAAGAGTTAGAATTTGATAAAGATAATATATACCTACCTGTTGATACAAAATACTTATCAAATAAATTAAAATATGAGATATTTAGTAGTTTTGATAATCTTGATGAATCAACAGATGGTGTACTTATTAAAAGTGATAATTTTCAAGCACTTAATACAATACTTCCTAAATATAAAGGACTGATAGATTTAATATATATTGACCCACCTTTTAATACTGGTAGTGACTTTGCTTATAAAGATAAATTTCAAGATAGTACTTGGCTTACTTTGATGGAAAATAGATTTACTTTAGCTAAAAATATGTTAAGTGATAAAGGTAATTTCTATTTGCACTTAGATAATAATGCAAATCATTTAGGAAGAACTTTACTTAATGATATTTTTGGAAAAGATAATTTTTCAAATGAAATTATTTGGAAAAAAAGGATGAGTAAAACATCACCTGATGCTAATAGAATTGAGAATATTACAGAGTATTTACAATTATTTTCAAAAACAAAAAATAAAATATTTAATGCTCAGTTCACACAATATGGGGCAGAAGAGTATATTAATCAAAATTTTAAATCTGTAGATAAAAAAGGTAGAAAATATCAATCTACAGCACTAAATGCACCAGCACCAAGACCAACATTAATGTATGAATTTATGGGATATATGCCAGGAAAAAATGGTTGGAGTGTAAAAAAAGAATTAATGCAAAAGTATTATGAAGAAGATAAATTACTATTTCCAAAAAGTAAAGATGGGAGAATAAGAAGAAAACAGTATTTAGATGAATGGAAAGGTTATGAAGTTAATTCACTATGGGTTGATATACCTATTATAGCTTCACAATCAAATGAAAGACTTGATTTTTTAACTCAAAAACCTGAACAACTGTTAAAAAGAATTATTGAAATGTCATCAAATAAAGAATCTTTAGTTATGGACTTTTTTAGTGGAAGTGGAACTACAATAAATACAGCACATAAATTAAATCGTAAGTGGATAGGAGTAGAGATGGGAAATCATTTTGAAACTATTAATATACCAAGAATAAAGAAAACTCTCTCAGGACTAACAACTGGAATAAGTAAAGAACTTGATAAAGATAAAACACTTAAAAAAGGTGGTATTATAAAATACTATAGCCTTGAAACTTATGAAGATGTGTTAAGTAAAGCTCAATACTCTTTAGATGAAAATAGTTTAATCGACCTTTATAAAAGTGAAAAACTAGCTACTGATGAAGTAATAAATAAAGACAAAGAAAATATAACAATTAGCTTTAAAAATATTTATAATGATATAGACATATTTGAAACTATTTCAAATGTAACAGGGATGAAAATAAAAAAACTATATGAAGATAGATGTATATTTTTAGATGGAGATAAAGAGAAAACTATAGATAAAAATGAGTTATCTTTTAGTGAGTATCCATTTCTTAGAAAACTTATTTGGTGGAAATAGATGTTAGATGCATATAAAAAAAATAATACTCAAGTAATTAAGAAATATAAAAAAATCAATATACCAAATTATCAAAGAGAATATATTTGGGGAGAAAATGAATGGGAAGATTTTTATAATGATATATTAAATATTATAAAACTCGATTTCAAACCTCATTTTATGGGAACATTATTACTAAAAGAAAAAAATGGATATTTTGAAGTTATTGATGGACAACAAAGACTAGTAACCTTAAATATTTTTCTTATGGCTTATCGTGACGCATATAGTGATAGACTTGAATTTAAATATACACTAAATTTATTAAATGACAGAATAGAAGTTAATGATGTAAATAATATATATGATGCATTATATAACAAGACCTATGTAAAAGGAGAAAGAGCTATAACAGATAATGAATCTAAGAATATTGAAAAAGCATATCAATATTTTTGGAAAAAATTTCAAATTAAAGGCTTATTTGGAAAAATTACTACGGACTTTAACTTATCACGAATATTACATAAATTATTTTTTATTACTATAGAAATAGAAGAAACAACAAATCCATATCTTATATTTGAAACATTAAATGCAAGAGGTGTAGATTTAAATATATCAGATTTAGTAAAAAATCATTTACTTGATTTATCTAAAGAAGATATTTCTCTTTCAACTTTTATAAATAATGAATGGAACAATCTTAATAATGCCCTTTCTCAGGAAGAATTTGAAAATATATTCCAATCATTTTATCAAAGTTCAAATAACCGAAAAAAGCTTTTAAAAGAAATTACAGTAACTGTCAATGAAGAAGATGAAATTAAAGAATTTTTAAAAAAACTAGGTAGTTATGTATACATGTATAAAAAGTTATCTGATTCATCTAATACTATGTGGAGAGGTGATGCAAAGTGGATTGAGAATGTAAGGTCGATAAAAAGTTATAAAAACAATCATTTATTCAAAGTTATTACAATACCATTATTGACTAGTTTTCCAAAAAGAATAAGAGTTGGTGCTTTTAAGTTTATAGAGTCTTTAATTTTTAGATATGTAATAATTTGTCAAAAAGATGAACTGAAATTATTGGAAAAATTTTATCAAATTGCTAAATTGATTAATGACAAATCAATAATTACTATAGAAAAACTAAAAGTGGAATTATTTGAATATATTGTAGACGATGAAGAATTTGAATATTCATTTGCTTATCGATCAATTGAATATTCGAGAACAAATCCAGATCAAATTGTAAGATATATTTTATATAAATTAGAAAACTATATTACTAATAGTAATTATATTATAGGTAGTAGTAATGCTTCAATTGAACATATTGGAGCTCACTCTGCATCAAATTATAGCATTGTATATAGATTAGGGAATTATACATTATTATCAAAAGAAGATAATGAAGAGGCAGGTCACAAAACATTTGCTATAAAAAGAGATGAATTTTATAATAATAATCAATTTGGACTTACTCATAATGCGACAAATGCAATAATTAAAAGCTTAATAACATATAATGATTGGAATTTTGAGAATATAAAAAAAAGACAAGTTGAAATGTCAGAAGTTGCTATAAAGGTTTGGAATATATAATGACTAATATATTACAAAAAATATCAGAAGATTTACTAGAACATAAAAAACATCGAATTGATATAAATAATGAGATTGATTTAACTACATTTTCATCTAACATTTCACTTTTTAAATATCAACAAGAATCTTTAAAAAATGTCATAGCTATACTTGACTTATATTTTAAAGATAAAATTACTCTAAAAAATTACTATCTACATAAAGGTTTTGATGAAACTAAATACAAAAAAGAGAAGTTAGAATTAGATAGACTTTTAAATCGTGCTTCATTTTGGATGGCTACAGGAAGTGGTAAAAGTATCGTTATGATAAAACTTATAGAGATACTTTATCAAATGGTATCAAAAGACTATATAGATAAAAATGATATTTTAATACTTGCACCTACAGATAAGATAATCAATCAAATAAAAATACATATAGATGAATTTAATAAGTATTCTAATTTTAGACTAGAGTTAAATTCTTTAAAAGACTATGAAAAGATTAAAAATGAAAAAACTCTTTTTACAACAGATAGTATCGATATATTTTATTATAGAAGTGACTTGATTGATAACGAATCAAATATTAGTAAAAAAACAGTTGGTAAA